>DASXOZ010000051.1 GCA_036493895.1 Candidatus Binatia bacterium
GCGACGCTCTGCGGCGTCACCAGCCGCCACGACTCGTATTCGGGCGGAATCTGTAGCGCGTCGCCGCGCGGCTGGTAGGGCTCGGCCCCCGGCGCCAGTGACACCATAAAGCCGGCGATCTCATGGTACGGAAATCCGGTGGGCAGCGTCGGCGCAAGCGCCCGTATTTCGTCGAGCGGCGCCTGCTCCTCGCTCGCGATCAGCACGCGCCGGCGCATCCCGGCCCGCTCGATAACTTCGAGCAGTGCCGGCGTCAGGCTCGGGACGCTCTGCTTGACTTCGACGATGTAGCGCCGTTCGGGAAAAGCCGCAAAAACTTCGGCCAACGCCGGGACCTCGATTCCGCGCCCGCGAAACGGGAACCCACCGGCGCCGCCGCCAGCGCTGTCAGTGGCGGTAGTAAACCCCCATCCCGCGTCGGCGCGCTTCAGCTCGGCCAGCGTCAGGTCGGAGATTTCCACGTCGAGGCCGCAGGTGCGCTTGAGATTCGCGTCGTGGCTGACGACGACGACGCGGTCTCGCGTCAGGTGGACGTCGAGCTCGAAGTACGGCGCGTCGGCCTCGGCGGCGGCGCGAAAAGAGGGGAGCGTATTTTCGGGGTACTCGCCGCTCGCGCCGCGATGAGCGATTACACGGGGCGTCGGGAGATCGAAGAAGTCGCTATCCAGTGCCGAACGGGCCACGGCGGGCGCAGAAAACTAGCGCTCCAGTGCAGCGCGCCACGAACGCCAATGACGCCGGTGCGTGCCCTGCCCGGCCACCGGATGCGCAGCGCCCTCGCCACCCGTCGCAGCCTGCGCGCTCAGGGTGCTCGGAGCGCCAACGTGGAAATGACCGCCCAGGTCGGGCAGCTTCGAGAGCATCGTGAGGTAGTTATCCTTGAACTGCTCGAACAGCGACCGCATCCGCGGCGACACCTGGTGGTTGACGCCGATATTCTCAGTCAGCGGGTTGATGTATTGACCCTCGCGTTCCAGCGCGAAGTGCAGATGCGGTCCGGTGGAGAGGCCGCTGGTCCCGACGCGCCCGATAACCTCGCCCAGCGACACCGATTCGCCGCGGTCCAGCCCCGGCGTAATTTGCGACAGATGGCCGTAGATGCTCACCATGCCCTGCGAATGGTCCAGCCGCACGCATCGCCCCAGCTCTCCGCACCATCCGGCGTACTCGACGCGTCCGTCCGCCACCGCCTGGACCGGAGTGCCGTAGCTCGCGGCTAAATCCACGCCGACATGGGGGCGGTACTCGTGGAGAATCGGGTGGTAGCGATGGAAGGTGAAGCCCGAGGAAATGTAGTTGAACTTGACCGGGAAACGCAGGGTCTGCGGAGCGCCCAGTTCCTGGCCGTCGGCGTCGAACAGGCGCGCCTGGCCGTGCTCGTCGCGAAAGGCAAAGGCGCTCATGATTCGGTCCTCGGTTTCGATCTGCGCCGCCTCGACGCCGGTCACCAGGTTATAGCTGCCGTCGCGAGCTACTTTTTCCTGATAGATGAGCTTCACGACCGAACCCGACGGCAATTCATCGAGCGGATGATGGTCGCTGAAAGCGTTCTCCAAGGTATAGACGATTGGCTCGGGCAGATTGTGCAGTTGTGCGGCGGTGCGGAAGCTGCGATCGACCTGGAACGCGACACTGACT
>DASXOZ010000052.1 GCA_036493895.1 Candidatus Binatia bacterium
TGGCGGAGCGGACGGAAAGCTCGAGCTCGTCGACCTTCTTGAGCAGCGCCGGGTTGAAGGCGAGCTCGGGAATCGCGTGCTGGGCCTCCTCGCGGCGCGGCTCCTCGAAGTTGACGAACACCGCGAGCTGGTCCTGCAGGATGCGCGCGGCAACGGCGACGGCGTCATCGGGACGCACGCTGCCGTCGGTGTAGATGTCGAGCGTCAGCTTGTCGTAGTCGGTTCTCTGGCCGACGCGGGCGCTGCTGACGACGAAGTTCACCTTGCGAACCGGCGAGAACACCGCGTCGAGGTGGATCGTACCCACCGGCGCGTCTTCTTCGCGATTTCGGTCGGCCGTCACGTAACCGCTTCCGCGGCGCGCCGTCAGCTCCATGCGGATCGTGCCGTTCGGGCCGAGCGTCGCGATGTGGTGCTCGGGATTGAGCACCGTGACGTGCGGGCCGAAGTCGAGGTCGCCGGCGACCAGCTCGCGCGGGCCCTTGAGCTCGACGATGCCGGTGTGGCGCTGGCCCTCGTGGATCAGCAGGCGCACTTCCTTCAGGTTGAGAACGACGTCGGTGACGTCCTCGGTCACGCCGTCGATCGTCGAGAACTCGTGCAGGACGCCCTCGATGCGAACCGACGTGATCGCGGCACCCTTCAGCGACGACAGCAGGATGCGGCGCAGCGAGTTGCCGATCGTCGTGCCGAAGCCGCGCTCGAACGGCTCGAGCTCGATGCGACCGTAACGCTCGTTGAGGTCGCGCACTTCCAGCTTCGGCCGGATCAGGTCTTTCCAGTTGTCCAACATTTCTTCGACTGCCTCCGTACGGGCTCCGCCACGCGGAGCCGCCGTTTGCGTTACTTCGAGTACAACTCGACGACCAGGCGCTCGTTGATCGGCATCGTCAACTCGTCGCGGGCCGGCAAGCGCTTGACCTTGCCGGCAAAGGTGCCGGCGTCCAGTTCGAGCCAGTCGGGCACGCCGCGGCGCTGCGAAATCTCGATCGCCCGCTTGAACACGTCCTTCTCGCGGCTGCGCTCGCGCACCTGCACCTGGTCACCGATGCGCACGAGGAACGACGGGATGTCGACCCGCTGCCCGTTGACGGTGAAATGGCGGTGGCGAATGAGCTGGCGCGCTTCCGAGCGCGAGGTGGCCATGCCCATGCGGTAGACCATGTTGTCCAGGCGCCTTTCGAGCAGGATCAGCAGCACTTCGCCGGTGATGTCGCGCGAGACTTCCGCCATCTCGAAGTACCGGCGGAACTGGCTCTCCATCAGGCAGTACATGCGCTTGAGGCGCTGCTTCTCGCGAAGCTGCACGGCGTACTCCGACACCTTGCGGCGCCGGCCCTGGCCGTGCTGCCCGGGCGGATAGTTGCGCCGCTCGATCGCGCACTTGTCGGTGTAGCAGCGATCGCCCTTGAGGAAGAGCTTCATGCCCTCGCGGCGGCAGAGCCTGCAGACTGGATCGGTGTAACGTGCCATGTTCTCTCTCTAGTTCCCGTCGCCGCGCCCGTCCTTCGACGGCTTCGCAGCGCTCGTTTCTCTCTTCGTCAGACGCGCCGCTTCTTGGGCGGGCGGCATCCGTTGTGCGGAATCGGCGTGACGTCCTTGATCGTGATCACCTGCAGCCCGGAGGCGCCGAGTGCACGCACGGCCGACTCGCGGCCTGCGCCGGGGCCCTTCACGAGCACCGTCACCGAGCGCATGCCCATGTCGACGGCGGCGCGGCCGGCCTTCTCGGCCGCCTGCTGCGCCGCGAACGGCGTGCCCTTGCGCGATCCCTTGAATCCGGTCTGCCCGGCGCTCGCCCACGACACGACGTTGCCCTGAGGGTCGGTCAGCGTGACCATCGTGTTGTTGAAGCTCGCCTGGATGTGCGCGACTCCCTCGGGAGGAACGCGGCGGGTCTTCTTGCGCCTGGTCGCTGCACTTGCGGCTGTAGTTGTCCTGGTCGCCATCGTCTCGCTTCCTTCCTGTTTCCTGGCCTACTTCTTGGTGGCTTTTTTCTTGCCGGCGATCGCGACGCGCGGACCCTTGCGCGTACGTGCGTTGGTGTGCGTTCGCTGCCCGTTGACGGGCAGTCCCTTGCGGTGGCGCACCCCGCGGTAGCAACCGAGGTCCATCAACCGCTTGATGTTCATCGCGATCTCGCGCCGCAAGTCGCCCTCGACCTTGGCGTTCTGGTCGATCGCGGCGCGGATCGAGTTGATCTCGCCGTCGGTCAGCTCGTCGCTCTTCTTGGCCGGATCCACGCGCGCCTCGGTCAGGATCTTCATCGAAGACGTGCGTCCGATGCCGTAAATGTAAGTCAGCGCGATCTCCATGCGCTTGTTGCGCGGCAGATCGACTCCAGCAATTCGGGCCATAAGCCTATCCTTCCTTCTCTACCGTGCGCCGGGCGCTTCAGCCCTGGCGCTGCTTGTGACGCGGGTTCTTGCAGACCACGCGCACCTTGCCCTGCCGCTTGATGACCTTGCAGTCGCGACACATGGGCTTGACCGACGATCGAACTTTCATTGCCTTCTTCGCCTCTGTTCCTGTCCCGGCGCCTTCACAGGCGCGTCAGGATCTCGGGGCCCCGCCTGGTGACGGCCACCGTGTGCTCGAAATGCGCCGACCGGCGTCCGTCCGCCGTCCGCGCCGTCCATCCGTCCGAGTCCATCTTCACCGCGGCCGTGCCGGCGTTCACCATCGGCTCGATCGCCAGCACCATGCCGGTCGTGATCGAGCGTCCGCGTCCGCGCTTGCCGAAATTCGGCACCTGCGGGTCCTCGTGCAGCGCGCGCCCGATGCCGTGCCCGACGAAGTCGCGAACCACGGCAAAACCCGCCGCTTCGGCCTCTTCCTGCACGGCCGACCCGATGTCGCCGAGCCTTGCGCCCTCGCGGGCCTGCTCGATGCCGCGCTCCATGCTCGTTTCCGTCGTGCGGATCAGCCTTTCCGATTCCGCATCCACCTTGCCGATCGCCACCGTCACGGCCGAGTCGGCGAAGTACCCGTCGATCTCGACACCGAAGTCGAGCCCGAGGATGTCGCCGTCCGACAGCGCGCGCGTCTCGGACGGGATCCCGTGCACGATCTCGTCGTTCACCGACGCGCAAAGCACCGCCGGGTAGACCGCGTCGCCGACGCGGTAATTCTTGAACGCCGAGCGCGCGCCGGAGCGTGCGATCAAGCGTGCGGCCTCGCGATCGAGATCCGCCGTCGTGACCCCGGGACGCGCCTTTTCACAAAGGGCCGCCAGGATCTCGGCGGTAATGCGCGCCGGACGCCGCATGCGCTCGATCTCCGCCTCCGTCTTCAGCTCAATCATCACAGCCACGTACCGCCGCCAGGATCCGACTGGTCACCTGCTCCGTTCCCGCCGCACCGTCGACGCGCCTCAGCAGCCCGCGCCCCGCGTAATAACCCATCAGCGGCTCGGTCTGCCGGTGATAGACCGCGAGCCTCTCGCGTACTGTCGACTCGCGATCGTCGTCGCGGACGAAAAGCTCTCCGCCGCACGCGTCGCACGCACCCTCGACCTTCGGCGGGCTCAGCGTCACGTGGTACAGCCGCCCGCAGTTCCTGCAGGTGCGGCGACCCGACAGGCGCCCGACGATCGTCTGCACCGGCACTTCCAGCGCGATCACGTGATCGACGCCGCCTTTGTCGAGCACTTCCTGCAGCTTCTCGGCCTGGGCCGGGTTGCGCGGGAAGCCGTCGAGCACGAATCCACTGCGACAATCGGCCTCGCAGACTCGCGTACGGATCAGGCCCAGCACCAGCTCGTCCGGGACGAGCTGGCCGCGATCCATGAAATCCTTCGCCTTCTGACCGACGTTCGTGCCCGACGAGACGGACTGGCGCAGCAGGTCGCCCGACGAAATGTGGGGAACCGACAGCGCTTCCTCCAGCAGATCGCCCTGGGTGCCTTTGCCGCTACCCGGTGGTCCGACGAGCACGAGTCGCATCCGTGCCCTCTACCTCCGTCCCCTCAGGCTGCCCTTCTTGAGAAACCCGTCGTAGTTGCGCTGGATCAGATGCGCCTGCATCTGGGCGACCGTGTCGATCGCGACGCCGACGACGATCAGCAGCGAGGTTCCTCCGAAGAAGAACGGGACGTTGAAACGCTGGATCAAAAGGGTCGGCAGCACGCAGATCACGGCGATGTACAGGGCACCGCTGATCGTCAGCCGCGTAAGAATGTGGTCGATGTACTCC
The DNA here is from genome assembly GCA_036493895.1 of Candidatus Binatia bacterium. Classification (NCBI taxonomy): domain Bacteria; phylum Candidatus Binatota; class Binatia (SeqCode); species Binatia bacterium. Next base: position 4,195 of record DASXOZ010000052.1, read on the forward strand.
GCCGTGCGCTTGCCCGGGCGGATGCCCGGGATGAAGCCGCCGCCCTTCTGCAGGTTCTCGGCCACGTTGTTCGGGTCGAACGTGACTGCCGTGTAGAAGTACGCGAAGAAGATGATCGCCGAGATGTACAGCAGGTTGTAGAGCAGGCTGCCCGGCGCGATCAGCGTCGCGAACTCGCGCACCGTCTCGTTCGGCGTGAACTGCGCGATCGTGCCGGGGAAGATCAGCAGCGAAGACGCGAAGATCGGCGGGATCACGCCGGCCATGTTGACTTTCAGCGGCAGGTGCGTGGCCTGCGCGCTCATGATGCGCCGGCCGACCACGCGCTTGGCGTACTGGATCGGGATGCGCCTCTGGCCACGCTCGACGAAGATCACCGCGCCGATGGTCACGACGATGATCGCCGCGAGGATCAGCATGATCAGCGGTCCGATTTCACCCTGGCTCGCGAACTGGAACGTGTTGCGCGTCGCGTTGGGCAGGTTGGCGACGATACCGGCGAAGATCAGCATGCTGATGCCATTGCCGATGCCGCGCTCGGAGATCTGCTCGCCGAGCCACATCAGGAACACGGTGCCGGCCGAAAGCGTCGTCATGGTCATCAGCCGGAAAGCCCAGCCGCCCTGGTAGACCACGGCCGCTCCCGTCGGACCCTGGATCTGCTCGAGTCCGAGCGAGATGAAGAAGCCCTGCACGAACGCGAGGATCACGGTGCCGTAGCGCGTGTACTGCGTGATGCGGCGGCGTCCCTGCTCGCCTTCCTTCGAGAGGCGCTCGAGCGAGGGCACGACCATCGTCATCAGCTGCAGGATGATCGACGACGAGATGTACGGCATGATGCCGAGCGCGCAGACCGAGAACCTCGCGAGCGCCCCGCCCGAAAAGAGGTTCACCATGTCGAACACGCTGGCCGAGGCCGCGTGGAAGTACTCGCCGAGGGCTTCTCCGTCGATGCCGGGCGTCGGAACGGCCACCGCGAGTCGGTAGACCGCCAGAAGCGCCAGCGTGAAGCCGAGGCGCCGGCGAAGCTCCGGGATGCGCGGAAGGTTCTGGAAGCCCGAGTACATCGTCAGTCCTGTCCGCTCTCGGCCAGCTCGGCCAGAGTGTCGGCGCGGCCGCCCGCCGCCTCGATCGCGGCCTTGGCGGAAGCGGAGAACGCGTCGGCGTGCACGGTGAGCGCGCGGTCGAGCGTGCCGTTGCCGAGGATTTTCACCGGCAGGTTGCGCATGGCCAGGCCCCGCTCCCTCAGCGAGTCCTGGTCGACGACGGCGCCGGCCTCGAAGCGCGAGGCAAGCTCACCGACGTTGATCACCTGGTAGGCGACGCGGCTGATGTTCTTGAAACCGAACTTCGGCAGACGGCGTGCCAGAGGCATCTGGCCGCCTTCGAAGCCGGGCGAATTGGTTCCGCCCGAACGCGCGAGAAGTCCCTTGTGGCCCTTGCCCGAGGTCTTGCCGAGGCCCGAGCCGGGGCCGCGGCCCACACGCTTGCGCTTCGTGCGCGATCCGGGAGCCGGCTTCATCGAGTCGAGTTGCATCGCTCAGCCCTCCACCTTCACGAGGTGCTGCACCTTCGCGATCATTCCCGCCACCGGCGCGGTCTCGCGCAGGACCACCGTGCGTCCCATGCGCGTAAGACCAAGGCCGCGCAGCGTCGCGCGCTGGCGCTCGGTCGTGCCGCGCATACCGCCGGTCAGCGTGAGCTTCACCATTTTCTCCGTAGCCATGACTTCGTCTCTTCCCTTTTTGCGTTCGCGCTCTCGCGCTCACTTCGCTGCCGTCGTCAGTGGACGAGTTGGCTGAGCTCCTTGCCGCGGCGCGCCGCGATCTGGGCCGGATCATCGAGCTGGGCCAGCGCAGCCATCGTCGCCTTGACCATGTTGTGAGGGTTGTGCGAACCGAGGCACTTGGTCAGCACGTTCTGGATTCCCGCCAACTCGACGACCGCGCGGATTCCGCCGCCGGCGATGATGCCGGTACCGTCGCTGGCCGGGCGCAGGAACACGCTGCCGGCGCCGAAGTCGCCCTGCACCGCGTACGGGATCGTGCCCTTGGCCATCGGGATTCGCACCATCTGCTTGCGTGCACGCTCGACCGCCTTGCGGATCGCCTCGGGCACTTCCTTCGCCTTGCCAACTCCGTAGCCGACCCGCCCGCCGCCGTCGCCGACGACGACCAGCGCGCTGAAGCTGAAGCGGCGTCCACCCTTGACGACCTTGGCCACACGGTTGATGTGAACCACCCGCTCCTTGAACTCGGAGTCGGCGGCCTGTCCCTGCTGAGAATCTCGTCGTGCCATCTTCTACCTGTCGGCGCGCTGTGCGCGCCGCCTAGAACTTCAGTCCTGCCTCGCGGGCGGCGTCTGCAAGCGCGCGCACGCGGCCGTGGTACTTGTAGCCACCGCGGTCGAAGACGACCTCGGCGATCGAAAGCTGCTTGCAGCGCTCGGCGATGTCGCGGCCGAGCTGCTGGGCCGCGCCGACGTTGCCTTTGCCGCCGGTCACCGTAGAGGCCGCGGCCAGCGTGTGGCCGGTGTCGTCCGAGATGATCTGCACGTAGAGGTAACGGTTCGAGCGGAACACCGACAGGCGCGGCCGCGAAGCGGTGCCGCGCACGCGCTTGCGAACCCTCGCATGGCGAAAGCCGCGTCCTTCCCTTCGATCCCTGGAGACATCCATCGTCGTGTCCTCTGCCTCGTCTGACTACTTGGCTCCGGCCTTGCCGGCTTTGCGCCTGACGTGCTCGTCGCCGTAACGCACGCCCTTGCCCTTGTACGGCTCGGGCGGACGCAGCTTGCGGATGCCGGCCGCCACTTCGCCGACGAGCTGGCGGTTGGCGCCGGTGAGCGTGATCGAAACCTGCTTGTCGACGCTCGCCTTCACGCCGGTCGGAAGCTGGTAGACGATCGGGTGCGAAAACCCGAGGGTCAGCGTGACGTCCGAACCTTTCGCATCGGCGCGGTAGCCGACGCCGGTGATCTCGAGCTTGCGCGTAAAGCCGGAGCTGACACCGACGAGCGCGTTGGAAACCATGCGGCGCACGAGGCCCTGGCGGCTGCGCTCGTGGCGACCGTCGCCGGTGCGCGACACGAGGACGCCCGCGGAATCGACGCTGACCGGAGCAGCCGGATCCATCGCGACGAACATCTCGCCGAGCGGGCCCTTGGCCTTGAGCGATGAGCCCTCGAGCGTCACGGCGACGCCCTTCGGGACCGGAAGAGGAACTTTGCCGAGACGAGACACGTTACCAGACCTCGCAGATCACTTCGCCGCCCACGTTGCGGCGGCGCGCCTCGCGGTCGGACAGCAGGCCAACCGGGGTGCTCAGGATACTGATGCCGAGACCGCCACGAACGCGCGGCGCCTCTTCGGAAGAGCTGTAGCGACGCAGGCCGGGGCGGCTGATTCGGCGGATGCCGGTCAGCACCGGTTCGCCGCCGTCGCTGTAGCGGATGTGCAGCACCAGCGACTTGCGGGTCTGTTCGCCGGAAACCTCGACTTCGCGCAGGAAGCCTTCGTCGCACAGCAGGCGCGCGATGGCTTCCTTCACGCGCGAGTGCGGCAGCGCGACCTGGTCGCGGCGCCCGCGGCACGCGTTGCGGATGCGGGTGAGAAGATCGGCAATCGGATCGGTCATCATCGCGACGCCCTCCTCACCAGCTCGCCTTGACGAGGCCTGGAATCACGCCCTGCAGCGCGAGATTGCGCAGGCAGATGCGGCAGAGCTTGAAGCGCCGGTAAACGCTGCGCGGGCGGCCGCATTGCTTGCAGCGCGTGTAGCCGCGCACCGTGAACTTCGGCTTGCGCTCGGACTTGATGATCATCGATTTCTTGGCCACGCCTGTTCTCCGTCCTATTGCTGCTGGCTCCCGCCCTGCGGGCGGAACGGCATTCCGAGCCTGGTCAGCAGCGCGCGACCCTGCGCGTCGTTGCGCGCGGTGGTCACGATCGTCACCGACAGTCCGTGGATCTTCTCGACCTTGTCGAGCTCGATCTCGGGGAAAATGATCTGTTCGCGCAATCCGATGCTGAGGTTGCCGCGGCCGTCGAAGCCGCGGCTGGGCAGCCCGCGAAAGTCGCGAACGCGCGGAAGCGCGACGCGGATGAAGCGCTCGAGGAACTCGTACATCCGCTCGCGGCGCAGCGTCACGGCGACGCCGATCGGCATCTTCTCGCGAAGCTTGAAATTCGAGATGGCCTTTTTCGAGCGAGTGACAACCGGCCTTTGCCCGGTGATGATGCCGACCTGCTCGACCGCTCCGTCGATCAGTTTGGGGTTCTGGACGGCGTCGCCCAGGCCCACATTGATCACGATCTTCTCGAGGCGGGGCACTGCCATCACGCTGGTCAGGCCGAACTCCTTCTGCAGCACGGGTCGGATCTCGTCCTCATAGCGCCGCTGGAGCGTCGGTTTGGTTGCAGCCATCGTCTTCGTCCTCTTCCCTTCGTTCCTGTCGTTCCTGTCGTCCCTGTCACTCGACGCGCTCAACGCGCGTCGATGACCTCTCCGCTGACACGGCTCACGCGCACGTGCCGGGTCTTGCCGCCCTTGCCGCCTTCGATCGCCTTGCGACCGACGCGCGTCGGCTTGTGGACGCTCGGGCACAGCAGCATCACGTTGGAGATGTGGATCGGCGTCTCCTTCTCGAGAATGCCGCCGGGCTGCTGGCCGCGCGGCTTGTTGTGGCGCTTGACCATTGCGATGCGTTCGACCTGGATGCGGTCGCCGTCGGTCAGGACGCGGGTGACCTTGCCGGTCTTGCCCTTGTCCTTGCCCGCGATGACGATCACGGTATCGCCCTTCTTGATGTTCTGCTTGGCCATGACTTTCCTTCTGATACTCGGGCAAGCCCTCGCTACAGAACCTCCGGCGCGAGCGAGATGATCTTCATGAACTTCTTCGCGCGCAGCTCGCGGGCCACCGGTCCGAAGATGCGGGTTCCGATGGGCTCGCCCTGGTTGTCCAGGATGACGGCCGAGTTGGTGTCGAAGCGGATGTAGGACCCGTCGGGGCGGCGCGTCTCGCGCGTCGTTCGCACGACGACTGCCTTGACCACCTGGCCCTTGGTGATCTTTCCGCCCGGCGTCGCTTCCTTGACGCTGCCGACGATGATGTCGCCGATGCGCGCGTAGCGACGACGCGTGCCGCCGAGCACGCGGATGCACAGCAGGCGGCGTGCGCCGGAATTGTCGGCGACGTCGAGGACTGCCTCCTGCCCGATCATTTCAGGCCTCCCTCCACGTCCGCCACGGCCGGCCCCTGCACGGCCTGCTCGACGATGCGGGACAGGCGCCAGCGCTTGAGGCGGCTGAGCGGACGCGTCTCGGCGATCACCACGCGATCACCGGGACGGCACTCGTTCTTCTCGTCGTGCACCATGTAGTGCTTGTCGCGCACGACGGTCTTCATGTACTTGCCGTGGCGCACGCGCCGGGCCACCTTGACCACCGCGGTCTTGTCCATCTTGTTGCTGACGACGATGCCCTCGCGGGTCTTTGCCCGCGGCCTCGCCGGCGTCGCGACGTCACTCATGACTTCGTTCCCTTCTTGTGCGCAGCCTTCTCGCCGCGGACCGTCAGCACGCGCGCCAGGTCACGACGCACGCTCTTGAGCTCCGACGGCTTGTCGAGGCGCCGCGCGTTGCGCTTGAGCGTCAGGCGCGCGACCTTGTCGCGCAGCTCCGCTTCCTTCTTGCCGAGCTCCTCGGCCCCGAGCTTGCGAACGTCATTCGGCTGCATGGGCTTCCTCTCTGGAGCAGAAGCGCGTGGAGACCGGCAGCTTGTGGGCGGCCAGGCGCATCGCTTCCTTCGCCAGCGTCGGCTCGACGCCTTCCATCTCGAACAGCACGCGACCGGGCTGCACCGGGCAGACCCACGCCTCGGGCGATCCCTTGCCTTTTCCCATGCGCACTTCGGCCGGTTTCTTCGTGATCGGAAGGTCCGGGAAGATGCGGATCCAGACGCGGCCGCCGCGCTTGATGTGGCGCGTGATCGCGATTCGGGCAGCCTCGATCTGGCGCGCGGTCAGGCGGCCCCACGCCGTCGACTTCAAACCGAAGTCGCCGAACTCCAGGGTATTGCCCGAGTACGCCAGGCCGCGGTTGCGACCCTTCATCTTGTGCATCTTGCGGAACTTGGTCTTTTTCGGCTGCAGCATGGCGTCGGCCTCTTACATCCCCGCTCCGGCCTTGCGCTCTTCCTGATGGCGCAACGTGCCGTCGCCGCGGTAAACCCAGACTTTGACGCCGATGACGCCGAACGTCGTGCGTGCTTCGGCAAGCCCGTACTGCACGTCGGCGCGCAGCGTGTGCAGCGGCACCTGGCCCTCGCGGTACCATTCGGTGCGTGCGATTTCGTGGCCGCCCAGCCGCCCGCCGCACTGGACGCGAATGCCCAGGCCGCCCATGCGCATCGCGCGCGCGACCGCTTCCTTCATCGCGCGGCGGAACATCACGCGGCGCTCGAGCTGCAGCGCGATGTTCTCGGCGACGAGCTGGGCGTCGAGGTCGGGACGGCGGATCTCGTGGATCTCGACGAAGCTGTCCTTGCCGGCCAGCTTCTGCATGTCCGACTTCAGCTTCTCGATCTCGGCGCCCTTCTTGCCGATGACGATGCCGGGGCGCGCGGTATGGATGTGCACGCGCACGTTCTTCGAAGCGCGCTCGATCTCGATCTTCGGTACCCCGGCGTGCGAGAGGCGCTTGCGCAGGAACTTGCGGATCGCGAGATCCTGCTGCAGCAGATCCGCGTAATTCTTGCCCGCGAACCAGCGCGAGTCCCAGGTCTCGGTGACGCCGAGGCGAAAGCCTCTCGGATGTGTTTTCTGTCCCACGTGAACTTCCTTGCCTGTTCTCTTCGCTCTCAGCCGCGCGAGTCCACCACCACGGTGATGTGGCTGGTGCGCTTGCGGATCGCGGTGGCGCGTCCCTGCGCTCGCGGCCGGAAACGCCCGGCAACGGGACCGGGGTCCACGGTGATCGTCTTGACGAAGAGAGTGTCGACGTCGAGGTTGTTGTTGTTCTCCGCGTTCGCGACGGCGGAGCGCAGCGTCTTGGCGACGAAGCGCGCCGCCTTCTTCGGCGTAAAATCGAGCACCGCCAGCGCGTCCTCGACGCCCTGGCCGCGCACGATGTCGGCGACCAGGCGGCACTTGCGCGGCGAGATCGACTGGTAACGGGCGATGGCTTTCACTTCCATGACGTCTCGAGCCCCTTACTTCCTGCCCGGCCCTTCGCTCTTGCGCGCGCCGGAGTGGGCCTGGAAGGTACGGGTCGGCGCAAACTCGCCGAGCTTGTGACCGACCATGTTCTCGTTGATGTAGATCGGCAGAAAACGTCGTCCGTTGTGGACCGAGAACGTGTAACCGATCATCTCCGGCACGATCGTCGAGCGCCGCGACCACGTCTTGATCGGGCGGCGATCGTCGACGCTCTGCATGGAGATCTTCTTGAGCACGCTGGCATCCACGAAGGGGCCTTTCTTGATGGACCTGGGCACGGGCGACCTCTCTTTCCTGTTCTCTCGAACTACTTCTTCTTGCGCCGCGTGACGATGTACTTGTCGGTGCGCGGGTTGTAGCGCGTGCGGGCGCCCTTGGTCGGCTTGCCCCACGGCGTCTGCGGATGATTACCCTTGGCGCGGCCTTCGCCGCCGCCGTGCGGGTGATCGACCGGGTTCATCGCGATGCCGCGGGTCTGGGGCCTGACGCCCCGCCACCGCGCGCGACCGGCTTTGCCGATCGTGATGTTCTCGTGCTGCGCGTTGCCGACCTGTCCGATGGTCGCGCGGCACTCGCGGCGCACGTTGCGAAGCTCGCCCGAAGGCAGTCGCAGCAGCGCGTAGTCGCCTTCCTTGGCGACGAGCTGGGCGCCGCAACCGGCGCTGCGCGCCATCTTGCCGCCGGCACCCGGCTTGATTTCGATCGAGTGCACCGTGGTGCCCACCGGAACGCGATCCAGCGGAAGCGTGTTGCCGGGCTTGATGTCCGACTCCGGGCCGGACACGACGGCATCGCCCACCTTGGCGCCCTCGGGAGCGACGATGTAGGCCTTCTCGCCGTCGGCGTAGACGAGCAGCGCAATGCGCGCCGAGCGGTTCGGGTCGTACTCGACGGTGGCGATGCGGCCGGGGATCCCGTCCTTGGTGCGACGGAAATCGATCAGCCGGTAGCGCCGCTTGTGGCCGCCGCCGCGGTGACGCGACGTAATGCGCCCGTTCGAGTTGCGACCGCCGCTCTTCTTGATCGGACGCAACAGCGACTTCTCAGGCTGGGTCTCGGTCACCTCGTCGAAATCGAACCCCGTCATGAAACGGCGTCCGGGCGAGGTTGGCTTGAAGAACTTCACTCCCACGGTCGTTCGCTCCTAAAATCCGTTATCCGATCCGAGCGCTTTCGCGCACTCAGATCTTTTTTGTCTTCGCGCTCGCGCACTCAGATCTTTTTTGTCTTCGCGCTCGCGCACTCAGATCTTTTCCAGCAGCTCGGCGGCGTTGCCGTCGGCGAGGGTGATGTAGGCCTTCTTCCATGCGGGGCGCTTGCCGAGGATCTTGCCGGCGCGTTTTTTCTTGCCGAGGAAGTTGGCGGTACGCACCGCGGTCACTTTCACCGAAAACAGCTTCTCGACGGCGCGGCGGATCTCGAACTTCGTCGCGTGCGTCGGCACCTTGAAGACGACCTGGCCGTGCTCGGCAACCAGAGTCCCCTTCTCGGTGATCAGCGGGGTCTGCAGCAGCTTGAGCTCGCTTCCCATCACGAAAGCCTCGCTTCGATGGCGGCCAGCGCGTCCTGGGCAACGACCAGGTTCCGGTGCCGCAGGATGTCGTAAACGTTCAGGCCTTCGACGGGCAGCACGAGCACTCGCGGCAGGTTGCGCCCGGCAAGCTCGATGTTGCGGTCGCGTCCGGCGATCACGACGAGCGCGCTGTCGGCGACGTCGAGGCCGGCCAGCAGCGCGGCCATCTCCCTGGTCTTGGGCCCGGCAAACTCGATGCGGTCGATCACCTTCAGCTGGCCGTCGCGCGCCTTCTGCGCGAGCGCGCTCGCCAGCGCACCGCGGCGCGTGGAGGCGGGCAGGCGATACTCGTAGCTGCGCGGCTGCGGTCCGAAGATTGCCGCGCCTCCTCTCCAGATCGGCGAGCGATTGGAGCCGGCGCGAGCGCGGCCGGTGCCCTTCTGCTTGAACGGCTTCTTGCCGCCGCCGCTGACGAAAGCGCGGGTCTTGGTCGAATGCGTGCCGGCGCGGCGCGACGCGAGCTGCGCGAGCACCTGGTCGAACAGGATCGCATCGTTGACGCGAGACTCGAACACGGCCGGCAGCGTGATGCTGCCGACGGCCTGGTTGCTGCGATTGACGATAGAAGCTTCCATGGCCTGCCCTTTACTGCGCTGCCGGCGCCGCCGGGGCGGGCCTCTGCGTACGCTGGCGCTTGATGGCCGGGCGAACGACGATCTGGGTGCCGGGCGCGCCGGGAACGGCGCCGCGCACCATCAGCAGGTTCTCGTCGGCGCGAACCTCGACGACACGCAGGTTCTGCGTCGTGCACTTGTCCTGGCCCATGTGGCCGTCCATGCGCTTGCCCTTGAAGATTCGGCCGGGATACGAGCGGCAACCGACCGAGCCCGGGCCGCGGAACGACTCGTGGGTACCGTGCGTTGCGCGGTGTCCGCTGAAGTTGTGGCGCTTCATCACGCCCTGGAATCCCTTGCCCTTGCTGGTTCCGGTAACGTCGACGTGGTCGCCGGCGTGGAACAGCTCGGCAAGGCGGATCTCCTGGCCGACTTGCCACGATCCCGCTTCGGTCAGACGGAACTCGAGCAGCGCGGAGAAGTTCGAGCGGCCGCCCTTGGCCATGTGGCCGCGCTCGGCCTTCGAGAGGTTCTTTTCGCGGCGCGTGCCGAAGCCGACCTGCAGCGCGTGGTAGCCGTCGCGCTCAGGCGAGCGCACCTGCACGACGGTGCAGGGACCGGTCTCGATCACCGTGACCGGCACGAGATTGCCGCCCTCGACGAAGCGCTGGGTCATTCCAAGTTTCTTGCCGATCAGGCCGAGCATGGCGTTTCCTCTTCTCTTCTCATTACCGTGTCTCGTCTAGTCACGCAGCGGCGCTTGGATAATGAAATCGCTCGCCGGCTCGCGATTTCATTAGTGCAGCTTGATTTCGACGTCGACGCCGGCGGGCAGGTCGAGCTTGCCGAGAGAGTCGATGGTCTGCTGGGTCGGTTCGAGGATGTCGAGAAGCCGCTTGTGAGTGCGGATCTCGAACTGCTCGCGCGACTTCTTGTCGACGTGCGGCGAGCGGTTGACGGTGAAGCGCTCGATGCGGGTCGGCATGGGGACGGGCCCGGCGACGCGTCCGCCGGTGCGGCGCACGGCGTCGACGATGTCGCGTACCGACTGGTCGAGCACGCGATGGTCGTAGGCCTTCAGGCGGATGCGGATGCGTTCGGACATCATGGGGTCAGGTCGTCCTTGTGCCTTGTTCTCGTTCGCTTCGTTCCAATGTCGATACTTCTAAGTGGCGTCGCTTCGCTCTAACCGGCGTCTGGATAGGCAAACCGCTCGCCAGCTCGCGGTTTCCCTTACTCGGTAATCTTGCTGACGACGCCCGCGCCGACGGTGCGGCCGCCTTCGCGGATCGCGAAGCGCAGCCCCTCGTCCATCGCGATGGGCGTGATCAGGTTGACCTGCAGCTGGACCGTGTCGCCCGGCATCACCATCTCGG
>DASXOZ010000053.1 GCA_036493895.1 Candidatus Binatia bacterium
CGTAGTAGAAAAGACCGACCAGCGACGCGACGGCCGCTCCGCTGATTCCGAAGCCGTCCGAAAGCTGCGGCATCATGACGGCCGGAGCGGACCGCATCACGTACTGGTAGAAGTAGTAGAGCGCGGTGACCAGCCAGGCCGTCAGCACCGCACTCCCTGCTTCCGGCGCGCGCTCGTCGGCCATGCGGTCGCCTAGCAGAGCACCACCGACACCGCCAGGCCGCCTTCCGAAGTCTCCTTGTACTTCGAGTTCATTTCCTTTGCGGTCAGCGCCATCGCGGTCACGGTGGTGTCAAAGTCCACGCGCCGGTTGGCGGGAATCTCGTTGCTCGCGATCATGAATCCTGTCCAGGCTTTGACCGCCCCGTACGCACAACGCTCGATACACGGGATCTGGACGAAGCCGGCCACCGGGTCGCACGTCATGCCGAGATGATGCTCGAGAGCGGACTCGGCCGAATTGGCGATGACCAGGTGGTCGAAGTCGTGTGCCTGTGCGATCAGGGCCGCGCCCATCGACGACGCAACGCCGATCTCTGCCTGGCAGCCGCCTTCGGCGCCGGCGAGCGTCGCGTTGTGCTTGCAGAGGTACCCGATGGCGGCGGCCGCCATCAGGCCTTCGCGAATTTTCTGCTGTGGAAGCTTGCGGCCACCTTCCCCGAGCACGTAGACGAGCGCCGGAATCACACCGGCCGAGCCGCCCGTCGGCGCGGTCACCACCAGATGCCCGCGAGCGTTCTCCTCGGAGCCGGCCAGCGCGTATGCGGCGACGACGCCGACTCCCTTTTGCCCTGCGTACTCGTCGTCCATCGCGCGCTTATAGACGTCGCCGGCTTTCGTCTTGAGCTTGATCGGGCCGGGAAGCGTCGATTCCGGTGCCTTCAGGCCCGCTTTCACGATGTTGACCATCGCGCCGGAGATCTTGTCGAGGAAGGCATTGATCTGCTCCTCGCTCCTGCCCGACACGGCGACTTCGTTGGCCATCACCACCTGGGCGAAGGTCAGCTTGTTCTTCGTCGCATGAGCCTGCAGCTCCGCCATCGTCGAGTAGGGATACTTCGGCTGTCCCTTCTTCGGCGGCTCGTAGCCCTTCCACTCGATGAAGCCTCCGCCTACCGAATAGTACTCCAGCTCGTAAAGGACTTTGTCGCCGGCCATCAGGCTGCAAGTCATCGTGTTCGGATGCGGAAAGTCGCCCTTTGGTGCGTCGTAGATGATGTCCTTCAGCGATGCGTCGAACGTCTTGCCGCCGAGTTGGACCGGAAAAGTCTGGTCGGGTTTCGCGGCGATCTCGTCGAGAAAAAGCGGATCGATGGTTGCCGGCTCCTTGCCGATGATGCCGGCGAGTGCGGCGCGCTCGGTGCCGTGCCCTTTGCCGGTCGCGCTCAGGCTTCCGTAGAGGTTGACCCGAAGCGCGGTTGCCTTGGCCAACTGTTCGGCCGGCAACTTCGTGCAGCGCTGGTAGAAGTCGTAGGTGATGCGCATCGGGCCGATGGTGTGGGAGCTCGACGGACCGGGTCCCACTTTGTAGAACTCTTCGAGCGTCGTCATGACCGGTCCCTTGGACCGCTTGACTACGTCGAGATCGGCCGAAAGCTTGCTCGCCGGCGGCGCGGGCGGAGCGGACCCGGCGCGGTCTGCGGTCTCCTTGGCCGTTGCGGGTTTGACACCCGCGAGCACGGTCACGGCGCCGATCATCGCGCTTCGTACGAGGAAGGTGCGGCGATCGATGCCGGCCGGGGTTTCGGTGGCGACCAGCTCGGGATCGAGGATCGAAGGGGCGTCGTCGTCAGAACGGACCATGGTGCATCTCCCGGTGCGGCGCGGCCGCACGAAACATCAGTCGAAGATCGAGTAAACGAGGCCGAGCTGGGTGCGGAATACGTCGCCCTCCGAACCGTCATTCGTCTTCTTGTAGCCGTACAGCTCCTCCAGGCCGACAGTGAGTCTTTTACGGATCTGCCACATCAGGTTCACGCTCGCGTAGTGGGCCTGGTGGTACGCGTCGCCGTCCTGCGAAAAAGCGTTGTCCACGTCCGTGAACCCATAGCTCAGCGTGGTTCGCAGCAGCTCGCTCCAGTGGTGCGTGTACCCGAGCATGACTCCGAAGTACGGAAGCGGCTGCAGGTTGCCACTGCGATCGAAGGCCGCGTCCAGGTTTGCGAAGTTGTCGTTGACGAAGTGGAAAATGCCCTGGCCGTACGTGAGCTCGGTCTGCACCGAATCGCGTCCGAACGTGTTGAAGCCGCCGGTCAGGTTCAGGCCCCATCCGAACGCGGTATGGTTTCCGACGACCGGGCCCGTGACGCCGAGGTCGCGGAACATCGTCGCGAGCTGCACGTGGCCGATCGAAGCGCTCTCCCAGCGCACATTGAATCCGCCGTCCGGCGCCTGGCTGTGACCGCTGGCTGCCGAATCGTTCTGGTTGGTCGTGTCGATCTCGGAACTGGGCTGCTCGAGCCCGAGGTTGACCTGCCACTGGTCGTCGAAGCGATACTGGTAACGGATCAGCGGTCGCCGGGCGAAGATCGCCGAGCTCGGCCCCTCGTAGTCCAGCGTGTCGGGCCAGATGTCGGGATCCTCGAACACGCTGTAAGTCTGGCCGACGATGATGTTGTAGATCTGCCCGTACAGGTGGCGGACACGGTAGTTGAATTCGCCTCCGCCCGATCCGAAGAAATCGTTCTCGTAGTAGAAGCGCGGGCTGCCGGCCACCGACGGCGCGCGAACGTCGACCCTGAGCTGCGAGCCTTTCGCATTGATGTTGAACGTGCCGTCCCCGCCCTTGGCAGGATCGCCGGTCACCGGAATCTTCGCCGTCACGAAGCGGTCGTCGTCGCCGGCGTTCTTGTTATCGTACGTCGCGTCCACGCGCGGCTTGGCGTTGAACTTGATCATCACAGGCGTGTTGGGCACCGCAATGAAGCCCAGGTACTTCGGATCCAGGGTCAGGTCGTCGGGGCGCGGAGCGGCCTGTTGCTGGTCGTTGAAAGCATCACGAGGTGCGATCGGGCTGGCCGGCCCTTCGACCACCGGCGCCTGCACGGTGGCAATGCCGGGACCGCCGCCTGGAACGGCAACCGGGGCCTTCGCGCTCGGAGTTGCGACCGGCGTGGGAGCCGGAGCTGCGGCCGGAGGATGGGCCTTCTCTTTTTCGAGCTGGTCCACGCGTTGCATGAGCACGCGGATCTCTGCCTTGAGCTCGTCAATTTGCGGATCGGATGCGGCAGTTGCCGTGCCGCCAAAACTGAAACAGCTGAGCGAGGCGATCACCGTCACGCCAACGGCTGCGCGCAGGTTGCGAGTTAGTTTCATAACAGCCGCCTCCCTTCTGCTGCCAAGCGCATCCGCCACCGGTCTTCCCCGCGGTACGGCTCGCTCCGACTGATCCAAAGCCGCCCGCGGCGTGCGCTCTCCGATTCACACCATGCCAGGCCGACGCCCTTACTGCGGCGGCGTGGCGATCACGTACGTGACGCTGCCACCGGCATACGTCTGCGTGTAATACGTGCCGCCACACTGGTAGTACGAAACTCCTCCGAAAATGCTGACGACCGGGGCGCACGGCAGCGTCGGATAGTAGACGACCTGCGGCTGCGAAGACGCGACGACCGCGCCGACCACTGCCGCGGTTCCGGCAATCACGGCACCGGCCACGACTGCATCTTCCCAGTCGTCGTCGTCCCAGTGATCGTCGCCGTGGTGATAGTCATCGTGGTAGTCGTTGTAGGCGTCGCTGCGGTTTTCGCTTCGGTCGCTCATCCCTTCCTGGCGCGAATCCGTGCGATCGCTTCGCCCTTCCTGCCGATTTCCGACGTTCTCCTCGCGCGACCCCGAGCGGGTGCCCTGTCGCTCGGTGCGGTTGTCCTGGCCGTTCTGGCGCGTCTCGGAGCGATTGTCGCTGCGCTGACCGGCGTTCTCGCGTGACGCGCCCGTTGCCGCCTGCCCTTTGCCGGCGGTGCCTGCTCCCGCGCGATTCGTCGCTGCCTGGTTGCCAGCAGCCGCGCCGCCCGCGCGGTTTGCGCCCGCTGCGGTCGCGCCGCCGCGGTTCTGCGTGCCGGCCGATGCGGCGCCGCCGCGACTGCCTGCCGCCGCCTGCGCGCCGCCGCGATTCGCTGTGCCGGCCGAAGGAGCCGCACCGCGGGAACCTGCACCTGCACCTGCGCCAGCCTGGGAACGTCCCGACGAGAATCCGCCTCCGGCAGCCGCGCCGCCGCGATTGACGCCGCCGCTGTTCATCGGGCTCGGACGTGAGCCTCCAGCGCGGGAACCCCCGCCGCCTCCTCCACCGGAAAACCCGCCGCCTCCTCCGCCGCCGCGCGAGAATCCTCCGCCGCCACCACCGCCGCGCGCGCCACCGCCGCCACCGCCGCCGCGACCTCCTCCGCCACCTCGTGCCTGCGAGTCGATCGCCGTCAGGGCCGAAAGGAAAATGGCGGCCACAGCGACCGCCGCGATTTTCGTGATCCCGCTTTTCATCGTGTTGATCCTTGCGCCGGTGCGGCGCTCGCCGGTGTTGCAGCAACGGTCTTGAGCTGAGGGGCGAACGTGATCCTGCCCGCGCCGCTCGGAGCCTTGAACTCGAACGCGGAGTCGCGAACGCTCGGTGAAAGATCCCAGTTGGAGAATTGCGCCCGATACTGCGGTTGTCCTTCCTCCTGCGTGTACGTCAGCACGATACGATGCGGGAGAGGCTTTTTGCCGGCATCGACCCAGACCTGGAAGTCGACCGAGTCGGTGCTGCCGACGACGTGGTAAGTTGGCACGCCGAGGATCGACGTCTCCTCGACATACTCGACTTCGCGGACGTGCTTGGCCAGCTCTTCGGGCAGCGCGCTGCCGAGCAGCGCCGCCATCGGGAAGCGCATCCGAAGGCCGTGAACGAAGTAGCCGATCGACTCATCGAGGGTCGGTTTGGCGTCGACCTGGGCGTAGACGTTCTTGGTGAGGTCCTGCGCGGTGATCAGTTTGCCGTCGAACAAGACGACGCTCTTGTCACCGTCGCTCTGCTCCACTTCGACGCGCAGGCGCTGCTTGGGGCGATCGAGGAGCACTTTGCGATGTTCGAGAAACTCGAGCTTCTTGCCGGACTCCTGCAGCGAGTCGTATCCGCAGGCCACGTCGACGCTGAAGCGCGGCTGCGCCGCGAGGAACTGGGCCATCTGCGACAGGATGGCGTTCGCGTCCGGCTTGCCGGCAGATGCTTGTTCTGCCGAGTGCGAAGCCGTGACCGAGCCGGCAATCGCTGCTGCCAGGATCCACGGCGCGCACAAAGCCGGATAAATTCGTCTTGCGTGATTCATGATGGCCTCCGATCAAAGTCTGAGTGTCAACTTCCAGCGTGGTATCGGAACCCGGATTTCGGTCTTGAGGTCGTCGATCCGCCGAAAAGGAAACAGGTGATCGCGGCGATCGCCATGGCACCGACGGCTCCGCGCAGGCAGCAAAACAGGTTCCCATCGACGACGTCGCATTCGCTCGCCAGGTTCATCCGTCTTCGGGTTCTGCGCCCCGGCAGATTAAAAGCAAGAAGCGGTCCCCGCCGCAGGCCGGAGTGTTCACGCCGGGCAATGCTGTCGGCGAAAGTCACAACCCTGCGAGAAAGCGCGGGATTCGGCGCCGGGCCTCGCCGTTCGTCGTTTGGATCGCCACCGACTCATCCGCCGCCGGAACGGGAATTTCTCCAAAATCGGCAATGAACCGGCAACGCGTACTGGTTTTGGGAACCAGGGTGACCGGCTGGTCGATGAGATCACCAGGCTTCACCGAACGGCCTGACCTCGACGTTGAACGACCAGCACGAACGCTCCTGGTGAGCGACGTGCCAAACCTCTTCGGCGATCGCCGAAGGCTGAGCGAAGAAAGAGTCTCCCGTCGGCTTCGAGAGCATTGCCCGCGTCCATTCCACATCGATCACCGCGTCGATGACGAGGTATGCGACGTGGACTCCTTTTGGACCGAGATCACGCGCCATCGTCTCGGCGAGAATCCGCTGCGCGGCCTTGGTCGGAGCAAAGCCCGCGAACTTCTGCTTTCCACGCAGGGCGGACGTATTCCCCGTCACGATGATGGCTCCTTCGCCCGCTTCGATCATCGCCGGCGCGGTTCGTCGGGCGAGATGGAGAAGCGCCATCGTATTGACCTGGAAGTTCTGATTCAGCACGTCGGGCTCGATCTCGAGGAAGGTTCCGAACGCACCCCCGACAGCATTGTGCACGAGCACCTTCGGTGCGCCGAGCTGGCTCGATACCCGCTGCAATGTGGCTTCGACCTGTGCCTCGTCGGTCACGTCGCACGCGTATCCGCGGGCGTTGTCGATCTCGTGCTCGAGCGCATCGAGCCGATCCTTGCTGCGCGCGAGCATTGCCACGGCGTAGCCGCCGCGTGCGAAGCGGCGCGCGATCGCCGCTCCGGTTCCGGGTCCGACGCCGCTTATCAGCGCTACGGGAAGGCGTTGTGTCATGATTGTTCCTTCGATGGTCGGGCTTTGGTGGGGCGCCGCACCTGGCCGCTCGGGCGCTGCTCGGCCAGCTTCTCGTACACCACAGGGTTATCCGCCGGGCAGGGTCGCGGTGACCGCGGGACCGTTGTCATGGATATCCACGCCCAGGCCTGTAATCTCGCGGATCTCCTTCGCGTTCAGCGACTCGGCCTTCAGCAGCGCGCGCGCCAGCGCTTCGAGTTTGTCGCGGTTGGCGCCGAGCAGGCGGTCCGCCTCGCGGTGGCACTCCTCGACGATGCGACGCACCTCGGCATCGATGAGCTCGGAGGTAGACTCGCTGTAGGGTTGATGCTGGAAGGCCGGCGGCAGGCCTTCATCCTGCGGCGCGACGAAGCTGATCGGTCCGAGCTTCTCGCTCATTCCCCAGCGCAGCACCATGTGGCGTGCGATCTCGGTGACCTGCTGGAGGTCATTCTCCGCTCCGGTCGTCGCGAGCGCATACACGAGCTTCTCGGCGGAACGGCCGCCGAGAGCGCTCGTGATGCGCGCCCGCAGATAGTCCTCCGCGTAGCTCGCGCGGTCGTCCACCGGAAGCTGGTAGGTGGCGCCGAGCGCCATGCCGCGCGGAACGATCGACACACGGTGCACGGGGTCGCTGCCGGGAACGAGGAGTGCGACGAGCGCGTGGCCGGCTTCATGGTAAGCGGTGCGCTCTCGTTCGGCCGGCTGCAGCAGGATGTGACGGGCCGGGCCGAGCGTGATCTTCTGCAGGGCTTCCGCGAAATCTTCGGCGCCAACTGCCGCCTCTTCCTTGCGTGCCGCAAGCAGCGCCGCTTCATTGACGAGATTGCGCAACTCGGCGCCGACGAGGCCGGGTGTTTCGGATGCGATGCGCTCGAGCGACACGTCGCTGGCGAGCGGAACCTTGCGGGTGTGCACCTTGAGGATGGCTTCGCGTCCGACGCGGTCCGGCCGCTGCACGACGACGCGGCGATCGAACCGGCCGGGCCTTAGCAAGGCCTGGTCGAGCACGTCGGCACGGTTGGTAGCGGCAAGGACGATGACTCCTTCGCGTGAGTCGAAACCGTCCATCTCGGTGAGGATCTGGTTCAGCGTCTGTTCGCGCTCGTCATGACCGCCGAGCTGGGCGCCGCTGCCGCGGGTGCGACCGATTGCGTCGAGCTCGTCGATGAAGATGATCGCCGGTGCGGCCTCGCGAGCCATGCGGAAGAGATCGCGCACGCGGGAGGCGCCTACGCCCACGATCATCTCGATGAACTCGGACGCGCTCAGGCTGAAGAAGGGCACCTCGGCCTGACCGGCCACCGCGCGGGCCAACAGTGTCTTGCCGGTGCCCGGTGCGCCGACGAGGAGCACTCCCTTCGGCATCGTTCCGCCGAGCCTCTGGTATTTGGCCGGGTTCTTGAGAAAGTCGACAATCTCGAGGAGCTCGTTCTCGGCCTCGTCGATGCCGGCGACGTCTTCGAACGTGACCTTCGGCCCTTCCTCGCTGTATCGCTTCGCGCTGCTCCGGCCGAGGCCGAAAAGGCCGCGCCCGGCGGCGGCGGCGCTGCGGCTCATCCACACGAAAGCTGCGATCAGGATCAGCGTGGGGCCGAAGCTGATCAGCAGCTTGAGCCACGATGGACCTTCGACGTCCTCGGCCTCGACGATGACGTGCTGGTCGTCCAGGAGTTTTTCCAGACCTGGATCGGCGAAGGCCGGCCGCTGAGTCCTGAAATGGGTGGAGCCGGGAAGCTTGACGGGAGCAGCGGGAGTCGCCGGCGCACCATCGGCGGCAGGCGGAGCCACAGAGCCAGCCGAGTAGGCGACGGCGATCTTGAAATCTCCCTCGATCGTATCGCCGGTCGCCACGACGCGGGCAACGTTTCCGGCTACGACCTGCTGCTTGAAGAACGTGTAGGGAACGGTGACTGACGCCGGCTCCGGAAAGAAGACCAGTCGGACCAGATAGTTGAAGACCAGGGCGGCAAGAAATAGCAGCCACCAGGGCTGAGGCTGGAGAGTACGGCCGCGCGGGGGCTCCTTCTGACCGCTCTTGGCAGCGGTGTCAGACGGCGATGCAGGCGGTGGCGTGAGCGGGAACTTCGGCATGCGTCCATGTCTTGTAGGAGAGGCATGCGATGCACGCGAACCGTCGGCTCAGGCCGTTTTTTTCCATCGGACCGAAAGCTCAGGCAGCCTTCTTTCATCTGACCGAAGGATCAGGCCGCCTTCTCCATCCGACCGAAGGCTCAGGCCGCCTTCTCCATCTGACCGAAGGCTTAAGCAGCCTTCTCCACATGAATGACCGGCGCCTTCGGCCGCACGACGAGCACGGGGCACGGAGCATCGCGCAGGACGCGCTCGGTGACGCTGCCGAGGAGCGCGTGACTGAAGCCTTTGCGCCCGTGCGTCGCGATGACGATGACGCTCGCACCGGTCTCGGCTGCAACCTGGCACAGCACTTCGTGCGCCTCTCCGCGACGTACGATCACGCGCGTCGCCGGTTCGCCCTTGGCATGGCGCTTGACCCACGAATCGAGCACGGTGCGGGCATTGTCTTCGAGGTCCTTCTCGAGCCCCGCGATATCGAACGAACCGTCGTAGTACGGAAACAGCAGCATCGTCACCATCGTCGCATGCACGATGACGAGCTTTGCCCCCTGCGCCTTTGCAAGGTGAGCCGCGTAGCGCACCGCCGAGAGCGACTCGGACGAAAGATCGGTGGCGGCAAGGACTGTTCGAAACTTTTTCATGGCGTTCCTCCTGGCGTCTTGCCGCGAGTGCTGCGACGGGCCCTGGGAAGTCCAGACTCGCCGCTGCGCCCGCGGCTTGCCGGTTCGCGAAAGCGCGAAAATCCAGCCATCGATTCCCAATGCGGCGAATTCCGAGTGCCGATACTCCGCTTCCTTCGGGTTTCCGGTCTCTTTCCCTCTTGATAGAAGCACGAAACGTGCCGGACGGTCCTGAGCACGCACTCCGCCGCCTGTGTCTCGGCGCCTCGTAACCGTGCACGAGCATCGGACAGTTGAAGGAGCACCCGGCAACGTGAGCAGCGCAACGACTATAGCCAACGCCCGCGGCTACGCCGCCGACGCGCTGCTGCGCGACGGCAGCTCCGTCCATATCCGCGCCGTGTGCCCGCAGGACAAGGAACGGCTTCGCGAGCACTTCCACACGCTGTCGCCGCGCTCCGTCTACACGAGATTTTTCGGACCGAAGCTCGAGCTGACGCCGGCCGAGCTTTCCTATTTCACGGAGATGGACGGCGTCGAGCGCGTGGGACTGGTCGCGACGCTGCGCACCGCGGAGGGCGAGAAGTTCATCGGCGTCGGCCGCTATTTTCGCCAAAGCGACGCAGGTCAGCCTCACTGCGCCGAGGTTGCCTTCGCCGTTTCCGACAATCAGCAGCGCCGCGGCATCGCTTCCGTGCTGCTCGATCATCTCGCGAAAATCGCGCGCAGAAGTGGCATCACCGAATTCGTCGCCGACGTGCTCGGCGAGAACAACCAGATGATGCACGTCTTCGGAAAGAGCGGATTCAAGGTCAGCCGCTCGATCGACGCCGGCGTCTTCCACGTGACGTTCCCGACCGAGGACACTCCCGGGCACCAGGACGTCAGCCTCGAGCGCGACCGGCAGGCTGCGGCACTGAGCGTGCGGCCGCTGGTGGCTCCGCAGTCGATTGCCGTCATCGGCGCCTCGCGCGACCAGGAAACGATCGGCGGCATGCTCGTTCGCAATATCCGGGCCGGCGGATTTCGCGGAAAGCTCTATCCGGTCAATCCGAACGCGGCCGAGATCCAGGGGCTGCGCGCGTACGCGCGAGTGCGCGAGATTGGCGAGCCTGTCGACCTTGCGGTAGTGGCCACACCGGCCGCTGCGGTGCCGGATGTCGTAGCGGACTGTGCTCGCGCCGGAGTTCGCGGCGTCGTCGTAATTTCTTCGGGCTTCGGCGAGGTCGGCGACGACGGACGCGCGCGCGAGCGCGAGTTGCTGTCGCTGGTGCGCGGCTCCGGGATGCGCATGGTCGGGCCGAACTGCATGGGAGTCCTCAACACCGATCCAGAGGTCTCGATGAACGCGACGTTCGCGCCGTCGATGCCGCCGGCCGGTGGAGTCGCAATGCTCTCGCAAAGCGGCGCGCTCGGCCTTGCAATACTCGACATGGCCGAACATCTCGGCATCGGGCTTTCCACGTTCGTCTCGGTCGGCAACAAGGCGGACGTCTCGAGCAACGACATGCTTTCGTTCTGGGCAGAGGACCCGAACACGAGCGTGATCCTTCTCTACCTCGAGAGTTTCGGAAACCCGCGAAAATTCGCCCGCATCGCGCCGCAAGTCGCGCGCATCAAGCCGATCGTGGCGGTCAAATCCGGCAGGTCGGCATCCGGAAGCCGAGCCGCATCGAGCCACTCGGCCGCGCTGGCCAGCCTGGACGTGGCCGTCGAGACGCTGTTCGAGCAGAGCGGGGTGATCCGCACCGACACGATGGCGCAGCTTTTCGACGTGGCGGCGCTCCTTGCCACGCAACCGGTGCCCGGTGGTGCGCGTGTCGGGGTAGTCACGAACGCCGGCGGCCCGGGTATTCTTCTTGCCGATGCGTGCGAAGCGCGCGGGCTCGAGCTGTCCGAGCTGAGCGAACAGACGCGCGCCGAGCTCGCGAAGTTCCTTCCGCCGCAGGCCGGCCTGTCCAACCCGGTGGATCTTCTCGCGGCCGCGACGCCGGAGCAGTACTCGCGCGCGGTCGAGATCGTCGGCAACGATCCCAACATCGATGCGCTCGTCGTCGTTTGCATCCCCGTCGTTGCGGCCGCAACCGAGGAGATTGCCCGCGCGATCGCAGGCGCTGCAGCAATGATCCCGAAGGACAAGCCGATCCTGGCGAATTTCCTCTCGTCCCGCGGCGCACCGCGCGTGCTCTCGCAGGGAGCGCGCGGCGCGATCCCGTCGTTCGCGTTTCCGGAGGATGCCGCCATGGCACTGGCGGCGGCCACCCGCTACGGCCGTTGGCGCCGGCGGCCTGTCGGCAGACTGGAGACACTCGCGCCGTTCGCACGAGATGCCGTGCGCGCCGTCATCGATCGCGCGCTTGCCGGTGCGGAAGGTGCGATCTGGTTGCGCGCCGAAGACCTTTCGACGGTGCTGCGCGCCGCGGGAATCGAGTTCGCCGAGTCCGTCGATGTTGCGGCGGCTGATGCTGCGCCAGCAGCTGCAAGGCTCGGCTATCCGCTGGTTGTGAAGGTCTCCTCGCCCGCCATCCTGCACAAGAGCGACGTGGGCGGAGTCATCCTCGGCGTCGAGAACGACGAGTCGGCCGCGGAAGCAGTCGAGACCCTGCGTCGGCGTATGCTGGTACTCGGCAAACCACTCGAGCGCGTGCTGCTGCAGCGCCAGGTCGCCGGCGCGATCGAAAGCCTCGTCGGCGTCACCGTCGACCCGGTCTTCGGTCCGCTCCTGGTGGTCGGTGCGGGCGGCGTCCTGGTCGAGCTGCTCGGCGACGTCGCATTTCACCTGGTGCCGGTAAGCGACGTCGATGCGCGGGAAATGATCACGCGCCTGAAGTCGCGCGCGTTGTTCGACGGCTATCGCGGATCGCCGCCGGCCGACCGCGACGAGCTCGTGGCTCTGATCCAGCGCGTCTCCGCGCTCGTCGAGGCGGTGCCCGAGCTGGTCGAGCTCGACCTCAATCCGGTCAAGGTGCTGGCGCCGGGGTCCGGCGCGGTGGTCGTGGACGGAAGGATGCGCGTGGCGCCGCGCGCGACCGCATGGGGGAACTGATTCGGCTCTCGTCGGATCGCCAGGACCTGCTTACTTTCCGGCCCGTGCCGCCAGATGCGCGGGGTAGCGGTCACCGACAACCTGGATGCTCGCGAGTGCCTCGTCGATCTTGCGGACGTCGTCGCCCGTCAGATTCACGTCGGCAGCGCCGGTGTTCTCTTTCAGCCGGTGCAGCTTCGTCGTTCCGGGAATCGGCACGATCCACGGCCTCTGCGCCAGCAGCCATGCGAGCGCGATCTGTGCGGGCGTCACTCCCTTCGCCTGCGCGATAGATGCGAGCTGATCGACCAGCGCCTGGTTCGCCTTGCGCGACTCCGGCGAGAACCGTGGGACGACGTTCCGCGCCTGCGTCCCGGAGAAATTACCCGACTCCTTCGAGCCTGCTTCACCCAGTCGCACTCCGTTTCGTAGTTCTGCGGTCTACCAGTCCAGCGAATCGTCCGATAGACTAAGGGCTGCGTCGCCCCCGGCAGTAACGGCGACAGCATCCCGACAAATGACAAGAGACACAGCAGCAGGGTCCTTCCATGAGGGTGATTTCGCCCTGCCCGGACCCCGTCGCCCGTTGGTGGCGACGACGTCGCCGCGCCTCGGGCTCGTCACGTACGGCGAGGAATTTCTCGGAGCACTCGATCCAGGCCGCCCCGGCTTCCTGAGCCGCGACTACCGCCCGACGACGAACCCAGGATCGCCTCCTCCCGAGGCAGACGAGCCCGACATGTTCGCCGCTTGCTGAATAGACCCGCACCTCGCGGACTCAGTGCAGATACGTTTCCCAAGGAGTGATCATGATACCCCCGGATGAATTTCCCGTAGACCAGGATGCGCAGCGGATGGCGCGCGTGTCTGCTCTTTTCGAGATGCAGCGCCATCAGAAGAGACCCAGCGAAGGCCTGGAGGCTGTGCTGCAGACGGAGACAGAGGTCCCGTGCAAGTTGGCGCCCGCGGTGCTGCGGCGGCATGGCAAGCGCCTGACCGAGTAACGCGACCGAGTCCAGAAGCGCGAAGCCCCTGACGGGCCCCATCAAAACGAGCTACCAGCACCCCTCATCGCCCGCACGGCTTCGCTTGGTGCCCGGTCGCCGCCGAAGCGTACTCCCACTTCTCGTCCTACGTGCAACTACGCGCGTACTACTCCGATCTGGAGCTCCCGCGGCTTTGCGACATACTGATCTCGGGTTGTCCACCTCTTCGCTCGCTGCATTCCAGTACGGCCTGTCTTCAGTGGGACGGTGCGCGACACGCGAGGTACAGGAGAGGTCGAGAACAACGGGGCCAAACGGACCCGAACCAAAGGAGATCTTCCATGATCGCAGTTGCCAATCGATTCCATTCAAAAACAGCTTCGCTTCTTGTCGCCGCCACGGTCATGGCGGTCGCGCCGGCACAACTCGCTTTCGCGGAGAGTCGCGGCGACTTGCAGGCGGACGCACGGGCAGCGGTCGCCTCGCTCTATACGCAGGTGCCGGGCGCCAAGGCGCTTGGTGAACAAGCGGCGGCCATCCTCGTATTTCCTGCAGTCGTCAAGGCCAGCTTTATCGTGGGCGGCCAGTACGGCGAGGGAGTGCTGCTCCAGGGCGGCAAGATCGACGGCTACTACAACACCATCACCGGCTCGGTCGGCTACCAGGCCGGCGTCGAGAAGTTCAGTTATGCGCTGTTCCTGATGAACCCGTCGGCCCTGAAGTACCTCAACAAGAGCGACGGATGGGAGCTCGGCGTGGGGCCGGAAATCACGCTCGTCGACGTCGGCGCGGCAGCCTCGCTGTCGACCACCACTGCCAAGAAGAGCGTCTACGCATTCTTCTTCGATCCGAAAGGATTGATGGGAGGCGTCAGCATCCAGGGCACGAAGGTTACCAAGATCCACAAGTAGGGATCCTGGCATCCGGCGGGCGCGCCCCGCGTGGTGGGGAAGCGCGCCCGCCGGATGTCGTGTTGCTTCGAGGCGTGCCGGTCATGCGCACTTTCGATCGATCACTCGTTCACGTGTTCCTGCGGTCCCCGACGAGCAGCAGCAGCACTCCAGCGCCAAGCGCCGCGGCGGCGATCCATTCGGGAATGTTGACGTTCTCCTTGTCCTTGACCGACAAGTCGAGAGGTCCGATCCTCGCCTCGTGGGTCTCCTTCGTGTAGCTGAACCTCCCATAGGCAAGCCCAAAGCCGCCGCCGAGAACCAAAAGAATTGCCAGAATCTTGATGGAACCCATCGCACACCTCGTTACCGTCTGATCGCGCGAATCCAGGAAACCGGTCCGTCCGCGATCGCCGGATCCGCTTCTAGCCATTCGCGGCGTGGGTCGGTAGAGCGGACTGCTACGCGCGTAGTGCTACGCGCGTAAAGGAACGCGCGTGGTTTTCCGGTCTGACGCGGTGCGCGGACATGTCGTAGGATTCGTGGATGAACACAACCAGCGGGAATCGATCGCGGGCTGTCCACAGGACCCCCGATGCGGCGCTCGGCGCCGATTTCCGGAATCTCCCCCCTCGCGCGGCGCAGTCGACTCGGCTCTCGGCGGTTTCTCCCGAACGACGCCTGCTCATGGCCCTGATGGACGACGCCGTTCGCTGCGTCGGAAAGTACCGCCACGCACGCGACATCATCGGCAGGAAACGTTTTGCGGAAGAGGCTCGCTGGATTCTTTCCAATGAGACTGGCTGGCTCCATGCATTCGTCCGGATCTGCGAAATCCTCGACCTGGACCCTGGTGCCGTCCGCTGTTCCCTCAGGCTCACTGCCGAATGCCTCGAAAGCGGGCCGCTGCGCGCAACGACGATTCGCGTGACAGACCTGAAGGAAAGGAGACTGTCATGCCGCACCATGCCGCTGTGCTTTTCGTGATCGCGTGGATGCCCGCCTGAACCCAGGCGACGACGGCTGAGCGTGAATCTCGAAAAACCCACTACGAGCCCTCCGTCTGCTCCGTGCGACCCGCCGGATGGCGCGCGCGGCTCTGCGGCAGTCACGAGGCCCACGTTCGGCACGACCTCACGGCAGTTCTGGAGCATTTCGAAGGCCTTCTTCGCGTCCCGCAAGCAACGCAGGGCGCGTCTCTACCTCGCGGTTCTGCTGCTCCTTGCGCTTTCCGTCGGCGGCGTCGAGGTGCTGATCAGCTACGTCGGGCGCGACTTCATGACCGCCATCGCGAAGCGGGATGCCGGCGAGTACTGGCATCTGCTCGGACGATATGCCGGAACCTTCGCGCTGGCGGTGCCCCTCGGCGTCTACTATCGCTGGATAGAGAAGCGTCTTGCGCTGCTCTGGCGCGAGTGGCTGGCCCGGCATCTGATCAAGCGGTATTTCAACAACCGCGCATACTACCGCCTGCGCGGGCTCGAAAGCATCGACAACCCGGATCAGCGCATCAGCGAAGACGTCCTCAACTTTACGGCGAACTCGCTGGGCTACCTGCTCAGTGTGCTCAACGCCGGCGTTACCCTCGTCGCTTTCCTGGGCGTTCTCTGGGGAATTTCCGGGACACTCGTCGCGGTGCTGTTCGTCTACGCGACTACAGGAACGGCGCTGAGCATCCTCATCGGCAGCCGCCTCGTGCGACTGAGCTACCAGCAGTACCAGAAGGAGGCAGATTTCCGGTACGGCCTCGTGCGGGTTCGGGACAACGCCGAATCGATTGCGTTCTATCGCGGCGAGAGTCGCGAACAGAACGACCTGTGGTCACGTCTGAAGCAGGTCGTGATCAACTCGCTGTCGATCATCAACTGGAACCGCAATCTCTCGTTCTTCACCACCAGCTACAGCTACGCAGCCTTCGTGCTTCCCACGCTCGTCGTCGCACCGATGTACATGCGCGGGCAGATCGAGTTCGGCGTGGTCACCCAGGCAGCGGGAGCCTTCGCGGCGGTGCTCGCAGCCGTCTCGCTGATCATCACGAAATTTG
Organism: Candidatus Binatia bacterium; assembly: GCA_036493895.1. Taxonomy (NCBI): domain Bacteria; phylum Candidatus Binatota; class Binatia (SeqCode); species Binatia bacterium. Next base: position 16,126 of record DASXOZ010000053.1, read on the forward strand.
AAGGCCTCACGGGGTATATGGCCGGAATCCAGCGCCTCGGTGTCCTGTGGGACAACCTGGACGACTTCGACGCTGACGAGCTGAGGATCGCCGCCGAAGCGAATCAGCAACTCGACGAAGACAGCCGTATCGTGAAGCTCGACAAGCTCACGGTGTGCACGCCGGGGAACGGGGGCGATCCCAAGAGATTGGTCACGGAGCTGACATTCGAGCTCCGGCGAAAGCAGAGCCTGCTCATTATGGGCGCGAGCGGCACCGGCAAGAGCTCGGTACTGCGCACCATCGCGGGGTTGTGGCCGGGCGAATCCGGAGCGCTCGAACGGCCGCCGCTCATCGAGCTGATGTTCCTGCCCCAGCGTCCCTACATGGTACCGGGCAACCTGCGCGATCAGCTGCTGTACCCTTATCCCGAGCGCAAGGTCGAAGACGACAAGATTCGGGCCATCGTCGAACGCGTGAACCTCTCCGACGTGTTCAACCGCGTGGACGGCGACCTCGATCGCGTTGTGGACTGGACCAACGTGCTTTCGATCGGCGAGCAGCAACGCGTTGCATTCGCGCGTCTCTTCCTTAGAGCCCCGCGTTTCGCTTTTCTCGATGAAGCCACAAGCGCCCTCGACGAAGACAACCAAGGCGCGCTCTACCACCTCCTGCGCGAGTCCGGCATCGGGTTCGTGAGCGTCGGTCACCGCCAGACCCTGGCTCAGTATCACGACCGCATCCTGCAGCTCGAGGGCGGCGGGGACTGGGAGATCCGGAATGCCGAAGCAGACGAAGCAGTGCACCCGCGCAGCGTCTCTCGCGTGCCGTCCTTGCCGATTGACGCGCGCGCAGGGCCCATTTTCACTATCGTTCGCGTAGAACCGCGTGCGTAGTTCTCCGATCTGACTGTCGCCCACAGGGTCCGCTACAATCCGTTGCATCACTGTCATGGCGAGCCTGAAGCACCAGGGGCTCGAAGGAGATCGAGATGCGACAAGTTCTGCTCATCCTTTTAGTGCTGCTGGTTATCGGCGGGCTTCCCAACTGGGGATACCACCAATACGGGTACGCGCCCTCCGGACTCGGAGGCACCGTTCTTCTCATACTGCTCGTTCTGTTGCTGACCGGAAGGCTCTGACGAATTTCACGGCGCGTGCGTCACGACGGCCGCGAACGATGCCGGGGGGCATTGTTCGCGCCGCAGCGGGCCGCGCCGCACCGATTCGCGGCGGCGGGGCCCGCCGCGAACGCCGAGGACAAATCGCAACACCCGGTGGGCATTCCAATGCGCGGACAACTACGTGCGTAGTTTTCCTTTCTTACGAACCGGCACATTCGGCGCTATTCATGGTGGGTAACCGCGATGCGTTGGAACTGCCGGACGACACCGATTCGTCCGCTCCCAGGATCGCATTCCGCGGCCGATGACAGTCACGACAACGAAAACCGACGACATCGAAAGGAGAACTGCGATGAACTGGGATCAGATCGAAGGCAAATGGAAGGAACTGACGGGCGGCTTGAAAGAACACTGGGGCAAGCTCACGGATGACGAGCTGCAACTGATCGGCGGAAAACGCGAGAAGCTCGCCGGGCTGCTCCAGCAGAAGTACGGCATCGCCAAAGAAGCGGCCGAGGCACAGATCGCGAAGTTCGAAAAGAGTCTCGACAACCTGAAGCACGGAGCATCATGAAGACGTTCCATCTATCTGCGCTCGCGCTCGCGGCCATCGCGGCTGCCGGCGCGATTCTGCCGGTCGCGGCATCCAACGCCCAGGTGCATGTCGAGGTCGGAATCTCACTGCCAACCCTCGCGTTTGCCGCCCCGCCGCAGCTCGTTGTCCTGCCCGACACCTACGTCTATGCGGTCCCCGACCTGGCCGAAGACCTCTATTTCGTCGATGGCTGGTGGTGGCGGCCGTGGCAGGGCCACTGGTACCGGTCCCACTACTACGACCGTGGATGGGACGCCTACTCGAGCGTCCCCGCGTTCTATGGAGGCGTGCCTCACGACTGGAGAGACAGTTACCGGAGCCACCAGTGGCGCGGACAGCCGTGGAACTACGAGCGCATGCCGTACTCCCATGTCGAGCAGAACTGGAACAGCTGGAAGAGCACCAGGTACTGGGACAGCCATCGGACTTGGGGTAGCCAGCAGGATGCGCAGTCACAACGCCATGGCGAGGAGCACGGTATGCAGATGCAACACCCGGGTCACGGTTCACCGGCCTATCCCTCACAGCACCACGAGCAGAGGTCCGAGACGGTGCAGTCGGAACAGCACCGCAATCAGACCCGCGCTGCGCAGCCGCAACACCATGAGCAACAGGCTCCTGCAGGGCATTCGCAACAACGATCTCCGGCCGCACAGCCGCAGCACCACCAGCAGCCGCAGCACGCGCAGCAGCACCGGTCCGAACAGCCCTATCGACACGGGCACGAGTCTGAGGGTCACTCGCAGCCAGCACATGAGTCCGGCGGCGGTGGGCGACCGAACGGGTCAGGCAACAGCGGTGAGCACTGATACAGTACGGTCGAAGTGCGATCGGCGCCCTACTCGATTCGAGTCCGGCAGGGCGTCGATCGCCGCACCCGTCAACAAAGGTCCGATCGCTTCCGATATTCGCTCTGAACGCGCCGCGTCCGTCAACTGAGCGCGAGACCAGGCCGAGTCCACGTTCAGCCGACGGGTTGTGCACCCTTGGCGCTCAGTACCACGCGCACAAGTTGCGCGGCCGACGTCACGTCGAGTTTCGAGAGTATCCGGCGCCGGTGGCCTTCGACTGTCCTGACGCTGATTCCCAGATCCGACGCGACCTCCTTCGAGGTTTCGCCTGCCACGAGAAGCGTCATCACGTCGCGCTCGCGCGGAGTCAGCGATGCCAGGCGCTCCACGGTATCCAGGGTGCCGGCCGCCGAAGCGCGGGCGGCCTGGTCCCGTTCGATGGCAGCCTGAATCCTCTCGAGAAGCACGGCGGGCGGAGGAGGTTTCTGTAGAAAGTCGAATGCCCCTGCTTTTAGCGCCCGCACGGACATGGGAACGTCCCCGTGCCCGGTCAGAACAATCACCGGCAGCTGCACGTTACGCCGATGGAGCTCGTCCTGAAGGTCGAGCCCGCTTCCTTCTTTCAGTCGAACGTCGAGGACCAGGCATCCCGGACGATCCGGGTCGTAGGAATCGAGGAATTCGCGGCTGGAAGCGAAGGTTTCGACCGGCAGGGGAACCGACGTCATTAACTCGCGAAGCGATTTGCGCACGGCGGCGTCGTCGTCGACCACGAAAACAGTTGCAACTGCCGCGTCCGTCATCACATCGGCGCCTGGAGCGGAGCTTCCGGCTGGCTCAGCGGTATTGAGAAACGCACGATCACCCCTGATCCGTCCGTCGGAGATTCCACCCAGATACGGCCGCGATGGGATTCGAGGAAGGAACGGCTGAGCGCCAGTCCCATTCCGAGTCCCTTCGCCTTGGTCGTGAAGAACGGCTCGAACATTCCTTCGGCCGCATCTTCGGTGATGCCCGTGCCGGTGTCCCGAACACTGACCTCCGCTGCCGAACCGACTCGGCGGGTACTCAGCTCGATTTCGCGCCGGGAGCTGCCCGATTGCTCGATACTGTCCATCGCGTTCTGGATCAGGTTCACCACGACCTGCTCGATCTGGATCCTGTCGGCGTGGACGCGAAGTTCATCCGACGTGAACTCGACGCGAAGACAGATCTGCGACCGCTCCATATCGCGCAACAAAAGGTGGGGCACGCGGGCGATGATCTCGCCCAGATCCACGGGCTCGTGTTGCGGTTCCGCCTTTTCGACAAAGCTGCGCAGGTGGGCGACGATACCTGCGGCACGCATCGCCTCGCCGGCAAGGTCGGCGAGAAGCTCGAGCAGCTTCGGGGCATCGATGGTCCCCGCGAGCACGTGACGGCGGCAGGCCTCCACCACGTTCGAGATCGACGACAGCGGCTGGTTGAGCTCGTGCGCAAGCCCGGTCGCAAGCTCGCCGACGGTGCTTACCCGCAGCGCGTTCGTGAGCTCGAGCTGTCGTTCCCGGACTTGCTCCGCTTCGCGGTGGGCCGTTTCATTCTCGTGCAGAAGTTGTGCGGTGCGCCGACGCTCCGTGACATCGTCGAGGGACACCAGGATCAGATCCGACTTGCCCCTGCCGCGATGCAGCGTTCGCGCGTTCAGGACCAGCGTGAGCGAGCCCAGGCTCACCGACTGGTAGGTAACTTCGAAGCCGTCGAGCGAGCTGCCAGTCTCCAGAACACCCCTGAGGAGTAGCGGCAGGTCTGTGCGATCCCAGACGCCTGCGTCGAGCTCGTGCAGCGCTCGTCCGATGACTTCCTCGCGGGAGACATGAAATAGCTCGGAGAAAGGCTGATTGACCGAGTGCACACGCAACTCTCCGTCGACGACGAGCAGCGGTTCGCGCACCGAATTGACGATCGCCTCGGCGTAGAACCGCGCCTCCTGGAGCGCGTCGGCAGCGACGTCCGAGAACGTGATGACCGCGCCCTCGACAACGCCATCTCGCAGGAGATAGGGCAGCGTCTGGCGTACGTACCAATGCCCTTCCTCCGACTGCACTTCCGTCCTCGATGCGTCCCCGCCGTCCAGGACCATCCGAATATCGGGAAAGAACGTGACGTCGGTGAATTTCTGCGAGAGGTCGCGAAGCGGTCTTCCGATGTCGGACGGCAACAGGCTGAACAGGGCTGTCGCAGCCGGAGTGAAACGCCGAATGCACTTCTGGCGGTCCACTTGAAGCATGGCGATTTTGCTGCTGAGCAGCAGGTTGTCGAGATCGTCTGTCAACGTTCCGATCTCGCCAGACCCATGTCCTGCGACTTTCTGCGAAGGAGGAACCCTCGTGGCGGACGACGGCACGGCCAGCCGAACCACCGATGCTCGCGCGCCCGGGGTGGAACCCGTCGATTTGGGTCGGATCTTCATGATATCGGCCGCCTCGCCTGCTCGCGCAGACTCTTCCCCTGCCCGTCCGGAATCGAAACCTGCAGGTGCCAGACCCCTGCGTCCAGAACGTTAGCGCAGCGGTGTCTCAACGCATAGACCGGAAAACTACGTGAATTCGATCTGACGGTCGGGGCCTCCGAGGGCCGGCTCATCGAGGCTCGACCGAAGTTTTTGCCAGGAAATGCTTCGGCGCAGCCCCAGGGAGACGGCACTGCGCTTTGCTGGACACGGCCCGGAGGACGCGTGCGCTTTCCATGATGTCGATCTTTCGCGATAACGAGAACCGCGAACATTCCCTGGCCGGGAACCACACGATCGGCCTCGCGACGCCGAGCCGCGGCGCGAACCAGATCGAGATTTGGCGTGGCCACATGGACGCGGATGCCGCCACGCCGCCGCACGCGCACGACAGCGAAGATGTCGTGCTGCTTCTGTCCGGAAGGAGACGCGCGACGCTCGACGAAAAGGAGATTCCCTATCGGGCCGGCGATACGATGATTCTGCCGGCGCACAAGGTGCATCAAATCTTCGCCGACAGCCGCACCGAGTTCGTCAACGCGACGCGGATTGGCGGCATCGTTACCCTTCGCGACGGGGAAGTCCTGGATCTGCCCTGGCGGGAGTAAGTCGGACCGACCCGCTGCTCACGGTGACACACGCTTTCCGGCGAGGGATGCGCATGAACGACCTCCGTCATTATTTCCACGCGCAAGCCTGCAACAACGCGTGGTCCAACCTGCGACTCCTGCGCGCGTGCGCGGGGCTCGACGACACGGAGTTTGCCGCGCCGCGCACCGGCTTCTTCCCGTCGCTGAAGGATACGCTGAACCACATCGTGACGGTCGACTGGCTGTACGCCGACGCGCTCGAGCGTGCCGCCCACGGGCGGCCGGTGAACTCCGCCGCCGCCCGCTTCTTCGAGCCGCCCTCGCCGTTCGCCACTTGCGCCGCACTCGCGCCGGCGCAGCGCGAGGTCGACCGGCGGCTCGTTGCGCTCTGCGCCGGCCTCACCGATCTATCATGGACCGTATCGATCCAGCGCGACGACCACGTGCAGCGCGAGCCGCTCGTATGTGTGCTCGCCCATCTGTTCCAGCACCAGATTCACCACCGCGGTCAGGCCCACGCGATGCTCGCCGGCACGGCCGTGAAGCCGCCCCAGCTCGACGAGTTCTTCCTCGCCGAAGAGGCGCCACTGAGGGCCGAGGAGCTCGCGGTGCTGGGGCTGCGCGAAGACGAGATCTGGTCGGATTGAGGAACGCGCGCCCTTGAGCGACGGAAGCGTAAGCTCGGCAGTCGCGCCGAGGCGAGTGCGAGCGTCGGAGCGGGTCGTAGAGCAGCGCCCCTCTTGGATGGCGCGTGGCGATGCGTTCCTCGTCTTCCGATCCCTGTGGATCGTCCACACTTTCTCCGACGGAATACCGTCGGGCGCCGGGCCTTCGAGAAAAGATCCTTCAATCAGCGCGTTGATTGGCGCGGAACGATCCTTTAGCGCCCCGCGCCGCCCACCCTCTTACTATCGATAAGACGCCGAGCATTTATGACATCCGTCACTAACGTCGAGAAGCACGGATCAATCATCGCAGCCTCAATCGAGCCCACTTTGTCAGCTCCGCCGGCTACGGCGACCACTTGTCGCGACGAACTTGCCGCATGCTCGCGCAACTCACGCGGCTTGATCGCAACGAGATCCCGCTCAATGTCGGCGAGGACGTTGCCCTCAGCGTCGAACGGAACCCACGCGATCTCGCCGACCGCGTCCTTCATCACGCGCTTGACCATCGCGCTGCTCATCTGACCGAGGATGTCGAGATAACGCTTGCCCTGGGCGTTGCCGATACCAACGACGAAGAGCTGAGCGGCGCCGGCGGCTTTCATGATCTTGTTCACTCCGTATCGCTCGAGGTACTTCGCGCGCTCGGCGGCGTCGAACGAGTAGAAGTTGCCCGGTAGCGACGGCGCGCAGGCCTTGATCCGCACCCTGCCCTCGTCTCCGCTATCGTCGCCGTGATAGTCGGCGCCGAAAGCGCGATTGACGCTGAGCGCCAGCGTGGTCGCCTGAGTGGCCGGGTAGCTGAGGTCGACGGAGTGCCCGGTGCCGAGGACGGCCGGGTAGAACTCGAGCGTGCGGCCGCGCGTTTCCGCGGCGGGCTGGGACGTCAGGCCGAAGATCAGCGACTCGAAGACTGCGTGCACCGTACGCCCGGCGGCTGCCGTGATCCTGATCTCCGCGTCCCGCAGCCTCTTCAGCTCTTCCAGGACGATCGAAGCCGCCGGCCCCGCGAGGTTGCCTTCGTTCTTGCCGCTGCCGCCGGGTACGACGACGACCCTTTTCACACGTGTCTCCCGCAACTTGTCGGCGAGCTCGTGCGAGAGCGCGTGCTCGGGCCGCGGCTTGAGGTGGAACTCGATGATCCCCTCTTCCCGGGCGCGCGTCAGGAGCCTTGAAATGCTTGCCTGTGAAAGTTGAAGACGGATCCCGAGCTCTTTCTGCGAGAGGCCCTCGATGAAAAAACCTCGCGCAGCCTCCCCCATGAGGTAGGCCTCGCCGAGCTGCCACTGGGGGCGTTTGGCGGGGGGACGGGATCGGACCGAACGAACGGGTGACAGCCTGGCCATGGTGCGTATTCCTTATCTAATACGAGTACTTGCCGGCCGCGGTTATCCTGCGAAGATACGCCGGCCCGCGGCCCGCAGCAAACAGATTCACACGGGAATCAGAAGCTGATCGATCGATTCTCGAATCGATATCCGTAACAAGATTTTGATCGGATTATGATCCAGCCATTGCAAATCTATTCCCGGGCCTGTAAATGCCGTCGCGTCGGCAATCCCGCAGCCCCGTCGGGACCACCCGGGAACCGGCCTGATGCCGCGCCAGCCTTTCCAAATGTGCGGCAGTCGCTCCGTCCATTCATGAGGAGGGAACTCATGTCTGAGCCGCACGATTTCACCATGCCGTCTGTCTTCGCCACGCCGCCGCCGGTTCTGCAGGCGCCGCTCACGCTGCTCCGAGGCAGGAAATTCCAGGGGCCGAGCAACATGTTCCTGCTGCACCAGAAAGATGTCGCCTATCTCGTCCTCGCCAAACGCATTCCCGAAACCGTATTCTACGCGCGCTATCTCTCCGAGATTCCCCGCGGTGTGAACGCGGTCGTGGTACGCACCGCGAACAAGGGTGCGATGAAGCTCGTCGGCTTCGCAAGTGTCCGCGCGGCCCTGCGCGCCATCTACCCGAAGGAGAATTTCATGGAAGTCGGGCCTGGTGTGGTCGTGAACCTGGATTTCGTCGTCGCCCTTCCCGAGCCTGGGAGAAAGCGCCGCATCGTGCTGATCGAAGTCGCGGGAGTCCTGGAAGGCATCGCGGTCTCGCGCCGCGGTGAGGCCAGGCTGCGGACTGCGCTCCGCGAACGTCAGTTGACCAATTAGAAGAGCGTCGGCCTGCCCGAGAGCAGCCTCGCCCGCGCGACGCCAGCCAGCAGACGGTGCGGCCGCCGCATGCCCGACGGCATGCGGCGGCCGCTCCCTGCAACGCGCTCCGCGCAGCCGACGCGTCACCATTGCATTGCGCCGCGGGGCGCACGCGACTACGGGAGAGCGACCACCTCCACTCCGGGCTCATCCCCATCCAGTGCGGCCCTTGGCTCCCACTCGACGTCGTGGCGCAGAGGATCGTGCAGAGCCAGCTGGCGGCCTCCGTGAACGACATACGTCCACCCGCAGTGTGACTCCTCTTCCGCCGCATCCGCGAGCTCCGTAACCGCGCGTCCGCGTCGCCGCGCGCGCGTGTCCTGCGGCGGTTCGACCATTGCGCGGGCAATCTCCTCGTCGCTGACGATGCGGTGGGACAGCACGCCTGCGCAATCCAGCGTCTCGAAGATTCCCTCGTCTCCGAGGGCAGCAAAGCGGCAATCGACTTCGAAGAGCTGGCTGCGGACGAGGTCGAAGCGCTGGAGCTGATCCATGCTCATCCCGGCGCGCTCCGCCTCGCGATGGGCCATGCGCAGCTTGTTCCCGTCGTACCAGGTCGTCGCCTTGTGAAGACGCGCGGGATGCGGCTGTTTCGCGCCGCCGGGATCCTGCTCCTCGGGCGGTGCGGCCTCTACCCGTTCCCGAACTTCGTTGCAGCGGGCCTGCTCGTCCTCCGTGAAACCCGCGCGCTCGAGCCGGTCGCGATACAGGGCGAGCTTGGTGGTCCAGTCGAGCTTTCCGACCGTTTCCATCGGATCGCGTGACAACGCATCGAGGATGCCGCGCCATCTCCGGCACACATCGTCCGTCCAGTCCGGGAACGTGAGCTCGGCAGCGTAGCGTTCGACGACCTCGAGGATGCCGCGCTGGATATCCACGACACCGAGTTCGCGCCCGTCCGCTAACCTTAGCGGCTTTCGCACCGATGGGTCGCGCGCGACCGCGTGGGCGGCAGCGAGAGGATCCGCGAGTGCCAACGCGGCGAAGGCCTGCGGGTTGTAGTCGAGCGTCAGCACCACGAGCGATGTCGTCCCCACTTTCAGGAACAGCGCGAGCTGTGAGCAAAGAGCCTCTCCGTAGGTCATATGAAGACGATGCCACGGAGGGTTCGACAGCGATTCGTCGCGCGTGTGGATGATCCCGCGCGCGTCGGTACTGCACGGCGAGATCACCGCACACAGGTGCATCGCGCGCGGCGACAGGACGAAGTGCATCCCGGCGCCACGGTTGTCGAAACCGCCGGCGCCCGAGTAAACGATCCGCGTGGTCATGTGCGGGACCAGTCCGTTGGCCACTTCCCCGATGTGCCTGCGGCACAGGTAGCTCTCGTGCTGTCCCCACGTATTTTCGCTGCCGGAGAAATCGACGTTGCTTCTCGTCAGCAGGCTGCGCACGAGACGTGGATCCGACTCCCGTGCGGCGGCTACGGCCTCACCAAGCATTCGGTCGCCGGCGGCCACGTGCCGTACAACGTCGGTGGGGTTCGTGACCTCCGGCGTGCAGTACTCGGGATGCGCGCCGCAGTCGACGTAGAAGCGTCCACCATTGCTCAGAAAGAACCCCGAGACTTCGTCCCGCGGCAGACGCGGGCGCAGCCTCATCTGTTGAAGGAGAACTTCCGCCGCATGCTCCGTGGGCATCGTCTTCCGGCGCTGGTTCCACAACGAGAGCGCATACTCGGTCTCCACCCCGAACAGCGCGACGGGCAACGGCGGGTTACTGGCCGCCATGCTGCCTGGCCGCGCGAAGGTAACGGCGGGAATCGTCGGACAGGCGTTGGTTGACGGCCTCGCGGGCGGTCTGGAGAAGCGTAGCCATCGCGCGCAGCACGTCATCGTTTGCCCCGTCTACGGCGGGGACAGTGGACGCCTGCTTTTCGGGAATCGGTCGTTCACGTTGTTCCATTGGGGTTCCTCCGGTCGGGTTGTCGGCTTCTGCAAAGATCGATCCTGGAAATTTGTCTCGGTGGACGCTTCCTCCGCCGGCGTCGCGTCCCGCTCGAGCGGACGTGAGAAGGCCGGGTCACGCGGATCGTCGAGCGCCAGCTCGAAATCCGGCCCTCCGTCGGCAGGGCGGATGCGAACGTAGTCCCAGTTGACGTCGCGCACTTCGTCGCCGAAGGTCCGAAGGACGAGCGCGCGCGCGAACGCCCGCGTATCGGCCGGCGGTTCGACCACGCTGCGAGCGATCGCTTCGTCGCTGGCATGGAGTTCGACGAGGCCGGCATCCTCGTAGGCCCAGTACAGTCCCCTGTCGGGATCGACCGCGGCGTACTGAAGATCGGCATGCTTGGCTGCCTCCGCGCGCTCCTCACGGTCGCGCATGGCGGGCAGCGATCGGATCGCATCCAGCTTGAGAACCCAGTCCAGACGCGGCGCGAGGGCAGCAAGATCTCCGCCGGCCAGCTTCGACAGCGTGTCGTCCCACAGGCTAAGGATTTCGTCGACCCGCGGGATCTCGGGGAATGCGCCGCGGGCGTGGGCCTCGACAGCCACGTCGAAATAGCGACGCTGCAGCTCGACGGCGGTCACCTCTTCGCCCGAAACGAGCGTGGCCCGCCGGCCCAGCTTGATGTCGTGACTCCACGCAACGATGGCATCGACGGGATCCTCGAGCAGGAGGCTGCGATCGACGTGCTCCGCTCCGAGCATCGCCAGCACGATCTGCTCCACGCCCACACGCAGGACCTGGGCGCCGTGACACAGGCCCGTGTCACAGTGAATGACGTGCATGCGTGCGAGGCTGTCGGGATTGCGCGAATCGAGCCTGTAGCCGCACAGCGGCTCGTCGCGGGTATTGACCAGCGGACGTGCCTCCGTCGTCTGGTACCCGAACAGAGACTCCATGTAGTCGGCGCGCTGCGAGAGCTGATACGTGACACGCGGACGCCCGTTCTCGGCACCGACCTTTCCGGCTCCGGTATAGACGATGCTCGACGCATGGTGAGAGGCCAGGAACAACAGCGAGCCGGCCCGCCGGCTGATTTCATCCCACGTGCGCCGGCGCACGAGGAAGTCGAGATGACCGCCGTAGGAGCTCGATTGTCCGTCGCTGTTGTTCGCGACCAGTTCGACGAACTCGCCGTCGGGCAGACCTTCCGATGCGCGCTCCGCGGCGTCGCGCGCGATACGGATCATCGCATGCCAGGCCGCCACGTGATCGAACGCGCTGGACACCTCCGGCAGGCACAATTCCACGTGATCCATGTCGATGTAGATGCAGCCGCCATTGGTCGCCAGCCACACGCGCGTGCGCTCGGCGGCCACCTGCTCCCACGCATCTCGTCCGGTGTCGCCGAAGTCATGCCCGATGGCAGCGAATCGGCCCGGTGCCACGCCGATGACATGCGCGAGGACGCGTCGCGCAGCCTCGCGGGAGCGATCAGTGACCGAATCCGCGCCGACGATGAAGTTGGCGAGCTCTACGTCCGCGCCGCACACCGTGGGGGCCAGCGGAGGGAGAGAATCGGGTCGGATCGTCGATGCGCTGCGCATGGACCATTCCCATTCCTTTTGTATTCGGCGCTCAGGCTGCCCGCAGGTAGCGATACGGCCTTGCCACCGACGGCTTCTCGGCAGTGACCTTGACGATGTCGATTTCGGCCGGCAGGTCGTTCACCCACGATCGCACGTTGTGGATCGTCAGCATCGAGCGCAGCCGGTCGAGCGTCTCCGCAACGCTGTCGCGAATGTCGTTGGGCCCGATTCCCCCGTCCTGGCCCGCCACTGCGCCCGCCAATGCACGCTGATAAGCGAGCTCGCGCGCGCGGTGAGACATCTGCTCGATCAGGCGGCCGCTGATCATCTCGCGAGCCTCGACCGCGCGGGTCGTGCTGTCGCGGAAGTGAATCGTCGCGATCCGCGCGCCGGCGTTCGGCGCATAGAGCGCGGAGACGGCCGCATCGATCATTTGCCGCCTGCTCCAGGCCGCGCCGCGATCGCCTTCGAAGTAGGGAAGGTCCTCGGCCAGGTGCACCGCAAAGATCTCGCGGGCCGCTTCGAGGTCGGGCCTCGGGACCTCGATGTCGATTTCCGCGATACGTTCGAGCAACGCGGAGTCGAGCAGATCGCGCCGGTTGGTCGCAGCGATCACGGCGATATTGCCGCGACGCACCAGACCGTCGATCTCGACCAGCAGGGCCGCGAGGAACTTGTCGCCGAGGTGCGACAGCGAAGCGCCACGCGCGCGGCCGATCGACTCGATCTCGTCCAGGAAAAGCACGGCGGGCTGGTCGCCGGCTTCCAGCGCCAGGCGTGCGAACGTGCTGCGGATGTTGTCCTCGGTGGCTCCCACCCACGGCGATTCGAACTCACCGGGGCGAACGATTGCCAGGCGGCACGGACGACCGGCGATTCGCGCAAGCTCCTTGATCGCGTTGCGCACCGCCAGGGTCTTGCCGGTTCCCGGCGGCCCGCTCAGCAGGACTGCGCGACGCGAACGCAGGCCGTAACGATCGGCGAGATCCGGCGCGACCAGGCGTGCGGTCAGGGCGTCCACCAGCCGCTTGACGGTTTCGCGGGCGCGCCGGCCACCACCAATGGTCGTCTCCTGGTCGAGATCGTCCACGAACATGCCGCTGCCTTCGTTCTGTTCGCCGAGATACTCGAGGGCGAGCTGGGCCCCGCGGTCGATCCGGAGCAGACTTCCGCGGCGCAGAGTCACGTCGTCGAGGCCGGCTCCTCGCCTGAGCAGGATCTCCTCGTCGCGAATCCTGGCCACGATGCGGCCGTCGAGACGTACGCGGTCGAACGCAGCCGTCTCTCCTCCGACATTGAGCTCGGGCGAAGCCACCGCCATCACCGCATCGCCGCCGCGACTGACGTAGACGAGATCCCCGGTCCGGAAACTGGTGGGGTCGACGCGATCCGATGCGATCACCAGTCGCTGAGAACCACCCATTGCAACCAGGATGTATCCCGTCCGTGCCAGGTCCGACGTGTCGATGACGCGGGCCGGGTACCACGGTGAGCTCTCGAGCTTCGCCACCAGGGCACGGAGCTGTTCGATCACGCCTTCGACGTGACGAAGCCTGGCCGCCCGCTCGTTCATCTCGAGTGCGAGCGTCGCGAGCAGAGTGCGCCCGCCGTCGTCGTTCAGGCTGCAATGTATATTGGCCAGTTCGGGGATGCTTTCGTTCGCCACTGCCCCGCTGACGATGGCCGTCAACATCGAGGCGGCGTCGGCGGGATCGATCTCGACTGACGGATTCGGACTACGACGACTCATGGGTGCGCTCCTTGCAATTCATCGTTGGAGGCTGCGGGGGGAGTGACGATGTCTGTCGAGGTCTCTGCGACAGTCAGGAATGGACGGGCCGTGACCACACCGTCCTGCCAGCCGAACAGGTTGAGCACCCGCCCCTCGCTCGGGAGGTCGCTGGCGAGAAGGGCAACCTGCCACGCTTTCGGGAAGCACGTGCGTTGCAGATGAACGTCATCCTCGCTGAAAAACGGCCGGGCTGCAGCGCAGCCGGCCTGCTTTTCGGGCGCGCATTTTGCGCAGAAATTCGGATGCGAATGCGCGTACCCACAGAGCAGCTCGCCGCGGCCACGCAGCGCCGCGATCTCGTGGATGGAGGCCCAGGACTCGTCGGTGAACACGAACGAGCGCCTCTCCGACACACCGCCGCGCACCGGAGCCAGCGCCGTCACCTCGACGAAGATTCGTCCGCTCCTTTCGTCGCGAGCGAGATGGCCGAGAAGCCCGGCGCCGCATTCGTTTTCGCCGGCTGCCGCTGCAAGTCGAAGCAGGTCGCGACCGACCACGGAGTGGACGACAACCGGACAAGGATCAGCGTCGTCCGGCCCCGCACCAGCCAGAAGAGACTCGAGAGGTCGCGGAACGATCGGCACCGCGTCCTCGTCGCTGCTCATCTCGAAGGCGAGCTCGCCGTCGCGACCTTGGCTGTCACCCGAATCGACAGCGGACACCGTGGAGCGCGACGACTCACCGCGAACAGCGTAAGCGGTGATGCAGCTTCGATAGAAGGCGCCGGCGGCGATGCGACCCTGCTCGACGAGACGGGTAGCGCCGCGACGAACCGCAGCACGCAGGTAGTGGGAAGCGACGAGGTCGACAACCACCGGGTCATCGCCTCGCTCTGCCTCCATGCTCACGCGCAGCGACCTGACGTAGGGCGCTCCCGCCTCGTCGGCCCAGACCGGGACGATGCCGCCCGGCGGCAGCGCGGCCGTCGAGGAGAGGAGTCCGGCGCGTACGCCGGCGAGGTGGCAGCATTCGTACGCCGGCCCGAAGTCCGGACCGAGACCCATCGTGCCGAGGTCCACACCGTCCTCGGTGAGATACTCGGCGACATAGCGATAGTTTCGATCCGCGGTCACGGCTCTCTCTCGACGTCCCGATCAGAAGTCGGCGATCTGGCTGCGCTCGTCCTCCGCGGCCAGACCGGTGGCGCCGCCCCCGGCCTGGATGTGAGGGTACAGCGAGATCTTGTCCTGTGGCTTGAGCGCTTCGCCGATCAATTCGCTGCCGTTCAGCGTGCGCCCCTGCCGCTCGAGGCGTGCGCGATATGTAAGAGGGCGCCCCGCGGCGTCCTCGCGGATCAGGCCGAGCCTGGCAACAAGGCTGCGCACCAGTTCTGCCACCGTCGCCTTGCCGGCCACGTTGCGCACCTGGACGCGGCGCTGCCCGCTGACGTCGCTCGCCGTCAGCTCGAGCGGCGCAAAGTCTTCCATCATTGCAGTCGTGCTCATCGTTATTTCTCCATTTCGTCTGCCGCGCGCGGTCTTGCCGGCCGTCGCCCGGGGTTGCTGCGTTCATTCGGTCAGGGGATTGATTCCGTGTCGTTGGAAGTCGCGCGGGCGCTGTGGGTCGAAGACTTCGAGTCGTGCCGGGCACAGTAACGCGTCGCGATCACCTCGTCGGTGGCGAGGACTCCCGACTCCGCGACGACCATTCGCGCCGCTACCGTGATCGCTTCGAAAGCGCTCACGAGCCTTTCGATGAACTCCGGCGAATCGAGATCGCCGTCGACGACGACTTCCAGGGCCGGGCTCGACGCGTCGCTGGTCACTTTACGTACGGCTGCCGCCGCGCGCTGGAGCAACAGGGACAAAGCCTCGCGGCATGCCGGCGCCTGAGCCGGCGCGTCCATCACGATCGGAAGGCGCACACGGCGACGCTGCGCCAGCCACGAAGCGCAAGCGCAAGAGCCCGGCACGTCGATCTCCACGGTGACGCCCAGCGGGAACCGAAGCTCGACGGGGCACGCAAGTCGCGCGCGAAGCTCCGCGGCGAGCGCGTGATATGCATCTTCGGACACACTCGTCTCCTCCGGCGCGGCCGTCGCAGACGAATCGGGCTCGAGCTCGTCCAGGAGAATTGCGGTAGCAGTCATCTCATCCTCCGCATCGCGTGTTCCTGCTGATGCGACAATAGCTTCGCTGCAGCTTGCCTCCGATAGCGGGGACAGTAACTGGCAGGCGCAGCACCGCCGCCGCGCACAATGCAGCAGCAGCCGGCGCCGCGCCGTAACCGCTCGTGGCCACTTCGTCCAGCAGCGCGCGAATGCGTCCGATGCGCGTCATGGCCGGACTGCGCATTTCGCGCGGCCGGCTCATCCGACGATCTCCATCGAGTCGAGAAGCGAACCGGGCAATGCGGGATCCGGCATGAACGCAGGATCCGCGAGGGAGCCGCGCCAGCGAAGCGGCCGGCCGTCGATGGGAAAACGGTGGAGGTTTGCCCGAGCCCACGAGCAGGCGTCGATGTTGAGCGCGTCGTATTCGACCGGCGTGAAGGACTGCCAGCTGATCAGCTCGTAGACCCGATAGAGCAGGTCGACCAGTGGCGTGGCCGGCGTGATGTTGCCGATGCAGATACCCGTCGGCGAGCGGGGCCCACCGATGTTCGGGTGCCAGATCGAAGCCGGCTCGATCCAGGTCAGCACCTCCGGCGGTCGCACCCTTCTCAGGTAGTCCGCCGCGAAGTGGAAGCCCACGACGAAGTGGTCCGCTTCCTCGATGTTGCCCGCCACGCTTCGCACGAGCCCACGACAACGAAATTCCGCGACGAGGAGCTCGGGCCCGCCGATGACGGCCAGGCGCACGAGGTCGGACGAGGCCGCCATCGCCATGGCCTCGTCGAGCTGCGTCGCCAGGAACGATTTGGTAATGCCATCCATCAGAGCCTCCGTTTCGGCCGTTTCAGGAAACACAGGCCACGCGCTGCTCGATAGCCGCGTAGTCGTCATCGTGAAACGCACATTCGAGACACGCGCTGTCGGGCCCCGGCCGGTAGCCGGCGATGCGAACGGCGGGAACCGTTGCGTCCACGGCGGCATCGACGAAAGGAGCTCCCATCCGCCACGCCATCTCGGCAATCGACTGACGCGCCGCCCGGGAATCGACGCAACTTGCGACAAGGGCTCCGCGCAGCACGCCGGGAGGCACCTCTTCGACCCGCGAAACGTACGCCACCACGGAAAGGAAAGGCCGCCGCCGCAGCGCGTAGCGGGCCTGCACGATGGCTTTCGGATGTCCGACGTCGCTCGCGTCGATTCGCTGACCCGCAAGGTTCGCTGCCTCGTAGGTGTCGGGGTCGATGAGAATCAGCCGGTCGGTCAGCGGGGACAGGCTCCGAACGATGGCATCCACCAGGTTGGAACCAATGTTTCCGAGACCAACGACGACGAGCGTACGAATGGCGTCGCCCGCACCATCGACGATCCCGTCAGACTCCGCATCGGGCCGGTACTCGAAGGAGCGCACGGCCTCGGCTCCTTCCACAAGCAGGAGATCGCCAACTCGCAGCCCCAGCTTTGCGAGCCGTATCTCGCCGAGCGGTGACGCGAGATCGGTGAGCGGCAACGCGTCGAGAAGATCCATCCCGTTCGTGACGAGGCACTCCCCACATGACGGACACGACGCCGTGCAGTTCTCCGCGTCCCGGACGAAACGCCATACGTGAGCGACGCCGCGTGGACAGCGGGGACAGCCGACCGTGCTGACGAACCGTCGTCCGAAGACGGCGATGTTGCGGGCGCCGCGAACCCCGGCCGCCAGCTCGCTCGTGTGGAGGTCGGCGACGAACTCCGGAAGATCGGCCGTGTGGTCGAACCGACAGCGTCGATTGCGAACGAGGCGTGAGGTCTGCGCGGCCCGATCGGCCAGGTCGTGGAAACTCTCGATCCCCAGAATCGAGCCGTCGATCCTTCCTTGCTGGATACGCTCGATCTCCATCATGAGGAGACCCGCCGCGATCGACCCGAGCGCGATCGGCGCGGCCGTGGCCGTGATCCCTTGCGGTGGCCGCATCCCCATCAGAGGCGACACGGCATCCATCCCAACGTCGCCTCACCCGGCTCGAGAGTCGGTCCGCCGCAAGTTACGCATTCACGATGAAACGCGAAGCAAGGCCTTTCTTCCGCGTGATGGTAGAGGACGCCGCAGACCGGGCAGGCGACCACCGTCGTGCCGACCTCGATGTTGCCACGACAGCGCGGGCAGCGCGTTCCTTCCTCCTCGCTTCCGCCGCGAAACCGGATCGGCTCCGCGAGACTCTCGGCCGAGAACCACAGGCGGCGACCGTCGCCGCAGAGTAGCTCGTCGCGATCGCGGAGTACCCGGAAGCCGGTTGCGACGCCTTCCCCATTGATTCGCACACGATTCGCGAGGTCGAGCAGCGCGTATCCGCGTTGCCCGTGCGCCGACGATGCGATGCGGACGATCGTCGCACCGTCGTCTGTCCATTCTGCCAGCGCACGCTCGGCCGCGAGGTGCTCGGCGACCCATTCTTCGTCCTCGAGGTACCAAAGGTGCGCCATCCGGACATTCCTCCCTGCCGCGACCGGTCGCCGTCCCCGATGACGATGCCGGTCGGGCCAAAGTCGCGCGTTGAGTCCGGGCACATTCCTACACCCCCATCTTTTGAATGTGATCCCATCTTTCAGCAGGTGAGAGCGAATCCTGAGTAACTGGTCGCCGAAGACCGGTCGGCGTGAGCAACTCCCACACGCCGCGAAACTTTGTTATGCGAAGATCAGGAACTCACCGCCGCGTCAGGTCGCATCGCTTCTTCGATTCGGCTTCGTGAGAAACTCTTCAAACTCGCGAGGAACGAACGGGATGCAGCCAGGCGCCGGAGCACCTTCTTCCGTTTTCCAGCGCGGCGGGAAGACTGCTTCGAAGACCGCGTTCTTCGGCGTGTGCAAGTCCATGAATTCTTCCCATACTTTTTCTCGCCCGGTCCTGGTGCCGTAGTTCACCGCCGCCAGGCACAGCATGGCGATGCTGAAGCTGAGGCAGAAAGACCGAAAAAACGTGGCGTACCTGAAGTGCTCTCCTGGTCTGGAACTCATCGAACACCCCTGGGCGGCGTTTCGCGCCGGCCGACATCGACGTTCCATTGCATGGCGGGAACGCGGTCCTGCAGTGCAATGCAAGGTCGCACGCAGAAATGCTCCGCGCACCGTCGATCGGCGTGCCTGGTCGTGCGGTCACATTCGCCGGACGTGGCGGCCCACTGAACGGCCATCCACCCGGAGCGGCCGGCGGTACGAGAACGAGGGACGAGGTTTTTTCTTGTCGACAGGGCGCTGCACGGTGCTATTCTTCGGCTGCCGGCAGCGACTACCGGAAGAGACGCACAATCATTCTGGCGCAGCGTCGAGAACCGGAGGGCTCATCCATGAACGACGACGTCGGTCGATCGAAGCATGCGAACTCAGGCATCGCGGCGGCCGTCGTACCAGCACGCTTTTTCGTCACCACACTCTTTGTCCTCGCGACGGTTCTGCCGCCGGTGGGCGGCATTGCGTCAGCCGCGAGTCCCTGCGGTGACGTCGATTGCAGCGGGACCGTTCTTGCGAGGGACGCCCTCATCGTGCTGAAGACAGCGGTCGGACTGGACGCCGGTGCTCAATGCGCGTGTCCGCCGGTCACGAGCACGACCACGCTCTCGCCGTCGTGCTTCGCCGCGGACGTTCCCGACTTCGTTGGCAAACTCGCCGCCTCGCGCTGCGTAGCGTACTCACCAAGCGGCGACTGGAACCCCAACACCGGTCAGTACCCGACTGCCAAGAGCGTCTCCGACGACCTTGCCCTGCTCCGCAGTACGGGCTTTGACTGCATCGTGACCTACGGCGCCGATCATGTGCTGGCCGATATCCCCTGCATGGCCAAGGCCGCCGGCTTCGGGCTCGTCATCATGGGAATCTGGGACCCGCGAAGCGAGGTCGAACGTGCCGGAGCAGTGGCCGCGTCCGAATGCGCCGATGCCTACAACGTCGGGAACGAGGGGCTGACAAACCCGTACTGCTGCGGGGCCGCCTACTCCTGGGACGACCTGCTTTCCGCGGTCTCCAGTCTACGCACCGAGACCTGCCGGCCAGTCACGAGCAGTGAGCCCATTGGCGCTTACCTGGACGGCGTGGCCGGGCACTCGGCCTCCGAGATGCGCGGCCTCGGCGATTGGGTGTTCGCAAACGCGCACCCATACTTCGCCGGTAAACGCGACGCCGCTTCGGCTGCCGCCTGGTCTGTCGAGCAGTATCAAACTTTGCTGACAGCGAGCGGCGCCGGCCGATTCGTGATGTTCAAGGAGACCGGAATGCCGAGCGCTGGCGACACCGGGCTGAGCGAGGAGAACCAGAAAAACTATTTCGCCGCGCTGCTCCAGACGCAGACTCGATTTGCTGCCTTCGAGGCCTTCGATCAGGCTTGGAAGCAGAATCTTCCGGTAGAGCCGCACTGGGGGATATACCGGAGCGATCGCACGCCAAAAACAACGGCTGGAGTGTTTGCGGGCGGGTAATCGGAGCGTCTCGGCATTGATCAGGTATTGCTGCCGGCTCGACGCAAGAATCCTTTGCCATCCCTTTGCATTGAAGAGTGACAGCGACGGAGATCCACTCGCTGCGGCTCCCGTAGCCTTTCTCCCGGCCCTCTCCGGGCATCAGCGCCCGCGCGCGATGAAGGCAGCGACGTCGAAGTGCTCGGGCACCGTTCCTCCGTCCTTGTTGCCGTACCAGTATTACCAGCCCTCTTCGGACGTCGCGTTGCCTGAGACCGGCGCCGGCCGCGCTCACGAAATCGCGGATCGCCGTCCGGCGCCCCATTCACATGACGAGCGCCCGCACCCCGACGAGCACCGTCGCCGAGCCCAGCACCATCTGCAGGCCGAGCGCGGGGCCGCCGATCCGCGCGCCTGCACGCAGCGGCAGCGACAGAGCCATCGAGAACAGGAGCATGCCGCCGATCGATCCGATCCCGAAGATCGCGATGTTCGCGAGCACTCCGGCCGCCGAATGCGACTGCGGCAGCATCAGCAGGAGCAGCGGCCCCGATCCGGCGAGTCCATGAAGAGTCCCCATCGCCAGGGCGCGGCCAGGCGTGCGGTGTGAGTGGTCGTGCGCACCGTCCGTACCATGATGATGCAGGTGCAGGTGCCTTAGGCCACCGGAATGCTCGTGCACGTGCAGGTCAACTCTGCTCAGCCAGGCACGTCGCAGCACGCCGGCGCCCATCACGAGCAGCACGGCGCCGACGATACGGTCGAGGAACCGTTCGCTGCCGTCGGGAATGGCGGTTCCGGCTGCCAGTACCAGCGCGCCCATTACGAGCAGCGTCAGCGTGTGACCGGTTCCCCAGCCGAGCGCCAGCCGCAGCATTTCGCGGCGCGACGACGTCCTGGTCGCCATCGCGGCCACTGCCGCGACGTGATCGGCCTCGAGTGCATGCCGCAGCCCGAGCACGAAACCGAAAAGCATCATGGACGGGAGCATCGGTTCAGCCTCCTTGCGCGCCAGAGCCGGCGTGCGCTGCGCAATCGAACGGGAAGACGGCGGAATCGAACGGAAAATCCGCGGAGATCCGCGCCGCAGGCCGTTGGACGGGTCGGATCCCGCAGCGCGCCAGCTCGCTTGCGATTTCCTCGGCGGCAGCCGACGCGGCGCGAGACATCGCCGCGCTGAGACCTACGCCGATACCCACCGACTCGGGAGTCGCGCCAACCATCAGCACTTCGAGCCTGCCGGCCCCGACGAAATCGCGAATCGCAATCGCCTCCGCCAGCGCGGGGTCGTGCTCGCTCACGCGTGGGCGCAGCGCCAGCGCTGCCGAGAGCTCGTGATTTCGGAAGCAGCACAGCGTGCCTGGCTCGGCGGCCGCCGCGACTGCATCGACGAAGATCACGTAATCGCGACCGCACAGCAGGCCGGCAAGGTCCAGGCCGGGGGTTCCCGCGTCGATCAGCTCGACGTCCACCGGCAGGTACCAGCGCGCGGCGAGCAGAGCGATGACCGCCGGTCCGAAACCGTCATCGCCGAGCAGGACGTTGCCGATGCCGATCACGGCAATCGGCGCGACTGCCAGCTCTGCACGTGCCGCGTTCATCGCACGCTCACTGTTGCCAGCGTTTTTCCGTCGGGATCGAGCGTATGGCACGCACATGCCATGCACGGATCGAAAGAGTGCACGGTGCGCAGCAGCTCGAGCGGCCGCGTCGCGTCCGCCACCGGGTTGCCGAGCAGCGAGGCCTCGTAAGGTCCCGCGACGCCGCGCTCGTCGCGGGGACTCGCGTTCCAGGTCGTCGGAACTACCGCCTGGTAGTTCTTGATGCGTCCGTTCTCGACGACGACCCAGTGCGACAGCGTTCCGCGCGGCGCCTCGTGAATTCCGAGGCCCTCGAACGTACCGGTCCCGAACGCCGGCGGGTTGCAGACGGCCAGGTCGCCCTTGGCGACGTTGCCGACCAGAAGCTGCCAGTGCTTCAGCGCAAGATCCCCGAGCACGGCGCAGCGCACGGCACGCGCCAGGTAACGGCCCATCGTCGACTGCATCGCATCGATGCCGATCTGTTTCTTCGCGATCGTCGAGACGGTGGCCAGCGCCCCGTCCAGATGCTTGCGCGTCAGCTCATGGCCGAGCGCGTAGGCGACGAGCACCGAGGAGAGGGGCCCGACTTGCGCGGGCTGTCCCTGGAAGCGCGGAGCCTTGACCCAGGAATACTTCCCGTCGTCCTCGAAGTCGGTGTAGTGCGGAATCGTCTCGCCCTGGAACGGCGCCTTGGCTCCTTTGCCGTTGTACCAGGCGTGCGTCACGTCTTCGACGACGTTGTCGCGCAGCCACGGATCGCGCGAGCCGGTGATCGCGCGAACGCTCGCAAGGTCGCCGTTCATGATGGTTCCACCCGGCAGGTCGAATTGCGTCGAGGCCGTGTCGATCGGCAGGTCGGGCACCGAAAGGTAGTTGCGCACGCCGGCGCCGTACTCGAACCATTCCGGATAGAACGCGGCAATCGCGCAGGCATCCGGCAGGTAGACCTGGTTGACGAACGGGATCACGTCATCGAGCAGGTCCTTGACGAGGTAGAGCCGGTCCATGTTGAACGCACCGCCGGCATCGAGGTTGATGGCGTTCATCACGCCGCCGACCGTGAGGTTCTGGATATGCGGCGACTTGCCGCCGAGGATCCCGACCACCTGCGTGGCCTTCCTCTGGATCTCCAGCGCCTGCAGGTAGTGCGCGAGCGCGAGCAGGCTCACTTCCGGCGGAAGCTTCATCGCCGGATGACCCCAGTAGCCGTTGGTGAAGATGCCGAGCTGTCCGCTGTCGGCCAGCGCGAGCACTTTTTTCTGTACGGCGGCCATCTCCTGGACCGAGTTTCTCGGCCAGTCCGACAGGCTCTGCGCGATCTGCGCGGCCTTGGCGGGATCGGCCTTCGGGATCGTCATGACGTCGATCCAGTCGAGCGCCGACAGGTGGTAGAAGTGCACGATGTGGTCGTGCAGGCCGTGTGCGATCAGGATGAGATTGCGGATGAACTGCGCGTTGAGCGGAATTTCGAGCTCGAGCGCGTCCTCCACGGCGCGCACCGAAGCGATCGCGTGCACCGTCGTACAGACGCCGCAGAAACGCTGCGTGAAGAACCACGCATCGCGCGGATCGCGGCCGAGCAGGATCGGCTCGATGCCGCGCCACATGCTGCAGGAGGCCCACGCCTGGTTCACCTTGCCGCCCTCGACGACGGCGTCGATGCGCAGGTGTCCTTCGATGCGGGTGATCGGATCAATGCTGAGGCGAGTCATGACAGCCCCCTTGCCGCGTTCGGTGCGGCAGGCCCCGGCGGACGCCCGGGCAGAGCGGAAAGGATCGGCAGCGTGCGGACGAAGATGATGTAGATGGCGGCCTCGGCGGCGACGAGGCCCAGGGTGATCAGGATCTCGGGCACGCTCGGGAAGTAGTGCCAGTCCGGTCCCGGCGAGAACGCGAGCAGGAAGACGTCAAAGCGGTAGAGTCCGCCGGCAAAGAGCAGCAGCATCGCTCCGCGAAACAGGTTGGCGGGGTTCTTTCGCTGCGCATCGGTAGCGAGCATCGCCACGACCAGCGCGAGCAGCAGCACCTCGAAGATCCACATGATCGCGTAGACGTCGCCCCGCAGCAGGTCGCCGAAGTGGCCGCGCATCGCGACGTCCGCGAGCCGGACGACAACGAACACGACCGCGACCCCGACGATGATGCGGCCGAGATCGGCCAGCATCGGGATCTCGGAGCGCGCGCCGAGGTAGCGCGCGGAGAGCAGCCCTTCGATCACGACCGCCCCGAACCCCATCAGCACGCACGAGAACAGGAACAGCAGCGGCAAAAGCGGCGAGTTCCACAGCGGATGCAGCCGCGGCCCGGAAAGCAGCAGGAGTCCGCCGAGCGAGGACTGGTGCATCGTCGGCAGCAGCACGCCGAGCGCCGTCACCCACAGCATCGAGCTTCTCACCTTGGGCAGCGTCACGCGGGCGACTTTGCGCAGGACCGGCCAGCGTGCCGTCGTTGCACGCTCGAGCATCGCCGGTGTGAGCTCGAACCACAGCACGACCGTGTAGGTCATGATGCACAGCGCGACTTCCAGCAGCTCCGACTGGGCATTCCACTGCCAGACGAAGATGGGGATCTTCCACGTCATCCACGGCCGGCCAAGATCGAGCATGACCGACAACGCGGCGATCGTGTAGCCGAGCGCGCTCGTCAGCATCGCGGGTCGAATCAGCGGATGGTACTTCCCCCGGTTCAGGATGTAGACGAGCATCGCGATGACGTAGCCGCCGCACCCGAGCGCGGTTCCGGTGACGACGTCGAACGCGATCCACAATCCCCACGCGTAGCCGTCGTTCATGGCGGTTGCGCCGCCGAGACCGACGGCGGCGCGATAGAGAATCATGGCGACCCCGAGCGCCGTGAGGCCGAGCAGGCCGACGACGGTCGGAGTCAGGATGCGGCCACCGAGGGGCTCGGGACGAGGCGTGGCGCTCATGACGATTCCTCCTCGGACGCAGGCTCGTCGCGGTCATCGTCATCGCCGCTCGTCCTGCGGTTTTTCCACATGACTCCGGCCAGCACCGCGTAGAGCGCGAACGGAGTCGTGAAGCCCTGGTAGATCGTCTCCTGGATCGAGCGCAGCCTGGCGGGCGCCGCTTCGTCGCCGTAGGCCGGCAGGCCGAGCAGGTCGAAGTCGACGCCAGCCAGGTACAGTACCTGGGTACCGCCAACCTCGTGCTCGCCGTAGACGTGCTTGACGTAACGTTCGGGCTGCTCTTCGAGGCGCCGGTGCGCTTCGGCCAGCAGCTCGCCGCGCTTGCCGTAGATCACCGCGTGGGTCGGACACACCTCGGTGCAGGCAGGCTGTTTACCGACCGCGATGCGATCCTTGCAGAGCTCGCACTTGACGATCTTGCCGGCCAGGCTCGACCACTCGAACTTCGGAACGTTGAAAGGGCAGGCCATCTCGCAGTAGCGGCACCCGACACAGAGATCGGCCTGGTAGGTGACGATGCCGTGCTCACGCTTGGCCAGGGCCCCGATCATGCAGGCCGCGGCGCAGGCCGGATCGATGCAGTGCATGCACTGGCGCTTGACGAACGAATACTTGTCGCCGGTTTCGTCGCGATAGCACTTGATGATGTTCTTGGTGTGCTCGTTCAGGTCGAGCGGCATCTGCCATCGCTCGGAAGACGCGCCGGTGTCGGGCTCGAGGTCGTTGGCCTCGTTGCAGGCCACCATGCACGCCTTGCAACCGATGCAGCGTGTCGCGTCGTAGAGCATCCCGTCGTAGCCGCTCGCGTCCACGGCAGGCGTCCCGGACGATGCCCTGCACACCGATGGAACCACCGCCGCCGCCGCCATCGATCCGGCAGCTCCGGCGAGGGCTTTCAGCGCAGAACGTCTGGAGATGCCCATGGCTTACTCCTTGCCCGGTCGCTCGGAATCGGGCGGCGGTTCGTCTTTCGCTCCTGAGACCTTGGTCGCTGCCACCAGGCCGCCGCCGACCAGCGCCCCCACCACGGCGCCGCCGAGACCGATGGCCACCTTGCTCGTGGTTCCCTGGTCCGTGTGGATCGGCGCGTACGTGGCGGGCGGCGCGATGTCGTGCGGTCGCACGGTGTCGAACAGTGGCACGTGGAACGCGACGTCCTTCTCGGTGCAACCGTAGCAAGGCGCGCCGATGCCGATCGGCCAGCAGTCGGGCGTCTCGTTGAAGTGCCGAGTCGAGCACGAAGCGTGCGTCACCGGACCTTTGCACCCCATCATGTAGAGGCACCAGCCCTTGCGATGCCCCTCGTCACCGAACGCGCGAACGAACTCGCCGGAGTCGAAATGCGCACGCCGCGGGCAGTGGTCGTGGATCACCCGGTCGTACGCGAACAACGGCCGGTGCAGGTCATCGAGCGCCGGAAGCTTGCCCACCACCGCATACTCGAGGACCGTCGCCAGCAGGATGTACGGATTGGCGGGGCAGCCGGGCAGGTTGACGATCGGCTTGTCGTGGACGATCGAAGTGACGCCCACCGCGTCGGTCGGATTCGGTCCCGAGCTCGGGATTCCGCCCCATGACGCGCACGATCCGATCGCGATGATCGCTGCCGCGCCCTTCGAAGCATCCGTCAGCAGGTCGATCGCGGTGCGTCCGGCGATCTTGCAGTAGATGCCGTTGTCCTTCCTCGGGATCGATCCCTCGACGACGAGGATGTACTTGCCGAAGTTCTCCTTCATCGCCTGTTCGAGCGCGGCCTCGGCCTGCGTCCCCGCGGCCGCCATCAGGGTCTCGTGGTAGTCGAGGGAGATCAGGTCGAGGATCAGCTCGCCGAGGTCGGGCGCCGAGGTGCGAAGCAGCGACTCGGTGCAGCCGGTGCAGTCCTGCATGTGCAGCCAGATCACCGACGGCCGTCGCGCCTTGGCGACGGCGCGGGCGACATCGGCCGCATGTGCGCGGCTGGTCAGCACCATGCCGGCCGGCGCGACCACCATCAGCTTCATGCAGAACTCGATGAACTGGCGTCTGGTGACGCCGGAGCGCATCAGCTGCCTGCCGATGGACTTCGGCTCGTCGGGGAACTCGAATCGTTTGAGCGACATGGCACACCTCCGTGGCCGCGCGCGATGTCAGCCAGGCATCGTGGCTCCCGTCTCGAGCGGCTGCGGGCTGCGCAACCGCTGCATCCAGCTCATCCATGAATCGATTCCCCGGCCCGTTTTCGCCGAAACGTAGAGCACGCGCGGGACCGGCATGACGGCGGCCAGCGCCTGCTCGAGTGCCGCAAGGTCGTACTCGGGAAGCGCAGGCAGCAGGTCGATCTTGGTCACGACGACCAGGTCGGCGTTGCGGAACATCACCGGGTACTTGAGCGGCTTGTCTTCGCCTTCGGTGACCGACAGCGCGACGACGCTGGCCTGCTGGCCGAGGTCGTAGATGGCCGGACACACGAGGTTGCCGACGTTCTCGATGAAGAGGTAGTCGGCGTCGTGAACGAAATCGCCGTGCAGCGCATGATGGACCATCTCGGCGTCCAGGTGGCACGCCGAGCCGGTCGTGATCGCACCGGCACGGATTCCTGCTGCGCGCACGCGGTCGGCGTCGCGCTCGGTCTCGAGGTCTCCGGTGATCGCGGCGAGCCGTTCGCGACCCTTGAAGTTCCGTGCCGTCGCTTCCAGCAGCGCGGTCTTGCCGGCGCCCGGCGATCCCATCAGGTTGATCGCAACGACACCGTGGGAGCGCAGGTGCTCGCGATTGTGCGCCGCCGTGCGGTCATTGCCGGCGAGCAGGCGCTCGTGCAGCTCGAGCGGAACGATCCGGGTGTCTCCACATCCACAGTCGTCACACATTGGGCACCTCCAGCTCTACGCGCTCGAGCACGAGTGCGTCGCCGCCGGCCATGCGCGCCGGCCACCCGCACAGCGGACAGGCCAAGCGGCGGCCGGTCTCGATGCGGCCTCCGCAGCAGTCGCAGACCCAGCGCGTCTCCTCGGTTTTCAGCTCGAGCTCCGCACATTCGCACAGCGTGCCGGGCCG
Organism: Candidatus Binatia bacterium; assembly: GCA_036493895.1. Classification (NCBI taxonomy): domain Bacteria; phylum Candidatus Binatota; class Binatia (SeqCode); species Binatia bacterium. The sequence goes on from DASXOZ010000053.1 coordinate 43,851, forward strand.
GCTCATCTCGAACGCGGTCGCCAGCAGGGACGGCTCGACGCCGCCGGCATCCCCGATGCGCACCGTCACGCGATGGACGGCGCTCGCATGATGGGCACGCGCCTGTTTTTCGACGAGATCGAGAAGGGCCTGGACGAGAGAGTATTCGTGCATGGCAGGCCTCAGCAGATCCTCGGGAGCTGCTCTCCGGAAAGTCGCTCCAGCCGCCTGTGGCTTCCGATACCGGTGCGCAGCAGCACGCGTCCGGCCGGACCAGTGGTAACCTCGCCGATGCGACACGCAGACTCTCCGCCTGAGACCGCGCGAAGGGCGGCCACGGCGCGATCGGCACCCTCGTTCGGCACGATCGCGAGGAAGCGGCCCTCGCAGGCAACGTAGAGCGGATCGAAACCGAGCAGCTCGCAGGCAGCGCGTACTTCGGGACGCACCGGCACCGCTGCCTCATCGATCGTGACGCCGACACCGGAAGACAAGGCGATCTCGCAAAGCGCCGTCGCCAGGCCGCCGCGTGTCGGGTCGCGAAGCGTGCGCGTGGACGGCACGGCATCGAGCATGGCCCTGACCAGCGGCAGCACGCACGCCGAGTCGGACACCAGCGACGTCTCCATCTCGAGTCCGCTGCGGGCGCTCATCACCGCGATGCCGTGATCGCCGACCGGTCCGGAGACGAGGACCGCATCGCCGGGCCGTGCGCGCCGCGGGCCGACGTCAATGCCACGACGCACGCGGCCGATCCCGGAAGTGTTGACGTAGATGCCGTCCCCCTTGCCGCGATCGACGACCTTGGTATCGCCGGTCACGATCGGCACGGGGCACGCCGACGCCGCGGCCGCCATCGACGAGACGATGCGGCGAAGATCGGCAGTCGGGAACCCTTCCTCGAGCACGAACGCGACGCTGAGCGCTACCGGTTCGGCGCCGCACATCGCCAGATCGTTGACCGTGCCGTGCACCGCCAGCGAGCCGATGTCGCCTCCGGGGAAGAACACCGGCTGCACGACGAAGCTGTCGGTCGAAAAAGCCAGGCGCGTGCCCGCGACGTCGAGCAGCGCGCCGTCGCCGAGCGCTTCCAGCGCAGGGCTGGCGAACGCCGGCACGAACATGCTCTCGATCAGCTGCGCCGATTTTCGGCCGCCTCCGCCGTGGGCGAGCTGCACGATCGAATCCTCGAACACGGGAAGCGGGCACGACAGTGCTCCGATGGCGCCTTCGAAGCCGTTGATCTTCATGCCCTGGCCTCCTCGCCTTCGGCAGCCGTGCGCCCGTAGTGGAAATACGCAGCGCACGCGCCTTCGGCCGACACCATCGGCGCGCCGAGCGGATGATCGGGCGTGCAGCGCGCGCCGAACTGCGGGCATCGCGTCGGCACGAGACGGCCCTGCAGGACGAGCCCGCTCGGACAGTCGTCGGGCTCGTCGACGCGCAGGTCTTCCAGGCCGAAGACGCGTTCGGCATCGACGGCGGCGAAGGCCGGAGCGAACGCGTAACCGCTGGCGGGAATCTCGCCGAGGCCGCGCCACTTGCGGTCACAGACCTCGAAGACCTCGCCGACCACCCTTCTCGCCGCGGCGTTGCCGCCGGCAGAGGCTACGCGCGCATAACGGTTCTCGACACACGCGCGGCCCGTTTCGAGCTGCTCGATGGCCGCAAGCACGCCGCTCAGCAGGTCGAGCGGTTCGAAACCGGTGATGACGATCGGGATGCCGAAGCGGCGGCTGACCGTCTCGTACTCTTCCTGGCCGGTGATGACGCAGACGTGGCCCGGCGCGAGCAGGCCGTCGATCTCGCAGCCGTCGGCAGAGAGCAGGGCCTCGAGCGCCGGTGGAACCAGCACGTGCGAGACCAGCATCGAGAAGTTTCTGACGCCTTCGCGCATCGCGACCAGGGCCGCCATCGCGTTGGCGGGCGCGGTCGTCTCGAATCCTACGGCGAAAAACACCACAGGCCGCGAAGGCTCGCGCCGGGCGATCGCAACGGCGTCCATCGGTGAGTAGACGATGCGGACGTCGGCGCCGCGGGCCTTGGCCAGCAACAGGTCTCCGTGCGAGCCCGGAACGCGCAGCATGTCACCGAAAGAACAGAAGATGACGCCCGGCGTGGCGGCGATCGCCAGCGCGCGATCGATCTGCTCGAGCGGCGTGACGCAGACCGGGCAGCCGGGACCATGGATCAGGCGCAGCTTCGGCGGAAGCACCTGGTCGAGACCGAATTTCAGAATCGCATGGGTCTGGCCGCCGCAGACTTCCATCAGCGTGGCCGGGCGCACGAGCGCCTTTTCGATGCGCGAGAGCACCGAACGGATCGCGAGCGGATCGCGGTATTCGTCGAGGTGGCGCATCAATGGAGCCTCCTCAGCTTCGGCTGCTCCGCCATCGCCGGCAGGGAAGCCTCGAAACGCGCAAGCGAGTCCGGATCGTCGCGCAGTACGTCGAGAGCCGTCAGTGCATCGAGCGTTTCGGCCGCGACGACCTCGTCGATGACCGCGATCGCAAACCCGACGTGAACGAGCACGTAATCGCCGACCTGGGCTTCGGGAACGAAGGCGAGATTGGTCGGCCGGCGGACTCCTCCGAAGTCGACTTCGCCCGCGCGCAGCTCTTCCGCGCCGCAAACCGAAACCAGCCGTCCTGGAATGGCAAGGCACATTTCAGCGGACCTCCGCGCGGCGAGCCGTGCCGCCGAAAACGCTGCGCTCGCCGCGAAGCGTTGCAGCAGCAATGGCCGCCTGGCCGAGCGCGATGCCACCGTCGTTCGGCGGAACGTCGCGGTGCGTGACCACGCGGCCTCGTACCAACAGCAGGCCGCGGGTCCTCGCGAGCAGCAGCGCGTTCTGGAAACAGCCGCCGCTTAGAACCACCGGCATCGGGCCGAGCTCGGCCATCGCGCCCGCCACCATCTGGTCGGCAACCGCGGCCATCGTCGAATGGATGCGCGCTGCCACGGTCGCGGGCGCCGTCCCGCCGATGAGATCGAAAACGACGGCTCGAACCGCCGGGCGAAGATCGACCACCGACACGCCGGCTGCGAAGGACGACGCAGCCTCCATCGCGAACGGATAAGCTCGGCCTTCGCCGCCGGCTGCCGCTGCTTCGAGCGCCGCTGCGACCGAGCCTTCGTAGGAAGAAACACCGCGCCCGAGCACGAGCGCGCCGAATGCGTCGAAGTAACGCCCGGCGCCGTGGGCGCACGGCGAATGCAGGCCGGTGGCGATCATGCGCCGAACCAGCGCCACGTTCGCGGCCGGGATCTCGTCGAAAAGGTGCAAACCGTCGATCGGAGCGTCGCCGTCGAACGCATCGTCGACGAGCGAGAGGGCGAGCCGCCAGACCTCGCGAATCGCAGCATCGCCGCCGGCCAGCGCAATGGGGCGCAGCGTGCCCATACGGACAAAACCGGCAGAGTCGGCCGCGAGCAACTCGCCGCCCCACGCCGTGCCGTCACCGCCGTCGCCGGTTCCATCCCACGCAAGCCCGAGCACCGGTCCGTCGATGCCGTGCTCGGCAATCGCGCTGGCGATGTGCGCGTGGTGATGCTGGACGCCGATCGTCACGCCACGGCCGCGCGAAAGTGCCCAGCGAGTGGAAAAATACCCGGGGTGCAGGTCGTGCACGAACGCTTCCGGCTCGATGCCGACGAACGAAGCGAACCGGTCGATGCCGTCTTCGAAACCGCGGCAGGCTTCGTCGGTCTCGAGATCGCCGATGTGCGGTCCGAGCCAGGCCGCCCGGCCCGAAGCGAGGCAGAACGCGTTCTTCAGGTGCGCGCCGCAAGCCAGCAGCGGCATCGGCGTCGGCACTGCCAGATCGATCGCGGCCGGGACGAGCCCGCGAGCGCGACGCAGCACGGTGGGCGCTCCGCCGAGAACCCGCACGATCGAGTCGTCGCACCGGCAGACGATGCGCCGCGAATGCCGCAGCAGCGCATCGACGACCGGCGCAAGGCGCGAAGCCGCATCGTCGTCGTCGAAACACATCGGCTCGTCGCTGACGTTGCCGGAGGTCATGACGAGCGTTCGGCCGGTTCGCTGCAGCAGAAGCTCGTGCAGCGGCGTGTACGGAAGCATCACGCCGACCATCCGCGAGGCGGGGGCGATCGCGTCGGCCAGCGGCGCATCGAGCGCTTTGTCGAGCAGCACGATGGGATGCGCGGCCGATTCGAGCAGATCGCTTTCGACCGGCCCGATCGGCGCCAGCGAGCGTGCAGCCTCGAGAGACGGTGCCATGACTGCCAACGGCTTCGCGTACCGGTGCTTGCGCTGCCTCAGCCGCTCGACCGCCAGCTGCGACGAAGCGTCGCACGCAAGGTGGTAGCCGCCGAGTCCCTTGATCGCGACAATCCTGCCGGCGGCCAGAAGTTCGGCAGCGGCTTCAATCGGGTCACCGGCGACGGGGAAGCCGCGGTTATCGACGAGCTCGAGCGACGGGCCGCAAATCGGACAGGCGTTCGGTTGGGCATGAAAACGGCGGTCGGAGGGATCGTCGTACTCGCGACGGCACTTCTCGCACATGACGAACGGGGCCATGCTCGTGCGCTCGCGGTCGTACGGCACGTCGAGCGCGATCGTGAAGCGGGGGCCGCAGCGCGTGCAGTTCGTGAAGCAGTAGCCGAAGCGCCTGTCGTCCGGATCGAGAATCTCGCTGCGGCAGTCCGCGCACAGCGCCAGATCGGGCGGGATCGACGGTCGGCGCTCCCCGCCGGCGCTGCTGGCGACGATCTCGAACCTCGCTACGTCCTGGAATGGAATCGCCTCGACGCTGAGATTGCGGATTCGCGCTGCCGGCATCGGCGGACTTCCGAGGTTCGCAACGAAACAGTCGAGGCCGGCGCCGGCGCCGAAAGCCTCGATCGTAACCGCATCGCTGTCGTTCCAGATCCTGCCGGCGATCGAATGGCGAGAGGCGAGCGCGTGAACCCAGGGCCGCATGCCGACGCCCTGGACCGCACCTTCGATGCGAATCCTGAGGCCTGCAGTTGTCGGCACGTGCTGGTCGAGCACCGGCGCCCCTTCGCGCGCGAGCATTCCTGTCCACCGGAAGCTGTCGCGCTGGCTTCTCGGTGCATCAATCGCGCCAATCCGGTCGGCGCAAAAACGCCAGACATTTCGGCAGAAGTGCGTCGCGAAACCGACGAAGATTCCCAGGATTGCGTCCGCGCCCCGCGAAATCGTCAGTTCGTGGAATTCGTTCGATACGCCGGCGTAGTCGCTTTGGCCGCCCAGTGGACGCACCCGATTGGCGCGGTCCGTGTGGCGAGCGGTCCGGACCGCTGACGAACGACCCGCGCGGAAAGCCGATGAAATTCGCCTTGACATGCAACCTAACGGTTGCCTCTCATGCGCCTGTGGATGCGGTTTTCCGGGCATTGGCGGATCCGAGCCGGCGCGAGCTGCTGGACCGCCTGCGCGCGGAGAACGGGCAGGCACTCGGCGAGCTTTGCGCTCGCCTGACGATGAGCCGGCAGGCCGTGAGCAAACATCTGGCGCTGCTGGAGGAGGCCAACCTGGTCGTCACCGTCAAGCGCGGCCGCGAAAAGCTGCACTATCTCAATCCGGTGCCGATCCACGAGATCGCCGAGCGCTGGATCGGCAAATTCGAACGCCATCGCCTTCAGGCGCTGAGCGACATGAAGAAAGCGTTGGAAATCAAGTAAGGAGAGATGCGATGTCCAAGCCCGTTTTTGTCTACGTCACCTATATTGCTTCGACGCCGGAGAAAGTCTTCCGGGCATTGACCGACACCGATGCCACCGCAAAATTCTGGTTCGGCAATGCCGTCACTTCCGACTGGAAAGTCGGCTCGCCGGTCGCATTTCACCGCGACGGCAAGCTGATCATCAGCGGAAAAGTGCTCGAGCACGATGCGCCGCGACGACTGTCCTACACGTTCACCGCGGAGCACGAGCCGCACAACGGCAAGGAAGGCCCGTCGCGCGTCGTGATGGACCTCGAACAGCAGCGCGACCAGGTGAAGCTCACGATCGCGCACGACGGGTTCGCGCCCGACAGCAAGGTATTTTCCGGCATCAGCAACGGCTGGCCGCTGGTGCTCTCGAATCTGAAAAGCTACCTCGAAACGGGAACGACGCCGCTTCACGCGCCGTGGTACGAAGAGCAGGCCGATCGGGACTCGGAAAAGATCGCTTCGTGAACGAGGGAGCTCCCGCGAGGAGCCTGTCGCGACGCCGCTGATCCGGTCGCTCGCGGAAACGCGGAGCTTGCCGGATCGGCGGCGAAGGCATCGCCTGAAGTCAGGCGGGCAGTGCGCAGAATCCGCGCTTCGGTTCGCGCTCAGCCCGGCAGCACAAGCTCGCGGATCGGCTCGCTTCCGTCCCAGTTGCGCGCCGCATCGGCAATCATCGCCATGAGCGCCGCGGCCTGGGACTCCAGCGCCTCCGACATCTCGTACATCACGCCTCCCGGCGCCGAGTCCGTGTCGAAGTACGCGAAGCGAACGTTGGCACCGGGCACGACGCCCTCATGGGCGGGGACGCGCCCGCCCGCCAGCTCGCGGGTCATCAAGTCGTCGTAGCCGCCGCGCGTCACCCACGACGAGACGTGCTGGAGACCTTCGCGACCGCTTGCAAGGAAATCGCGGTACGCGCTCGGCTTGTCGTCGTGCTGCTCGATGAGCTCCACCTGCACGTCGCCGGAGTTTCCGAGCGCGATGCTGAGCAAGGGAGGCGGCGAGGCCTTGCCGCGGTAGCGGAAGTCGATCGGCGCCATTTGCCGGAACACGAAAAATGGGCCGACCCCGAGGGTTTCCGTCCAGTAACGGAGCGCGGCGTCGAGGTCGCGCACGACGAATGCGATCTGGCGAACCTCTCCGAAGATGCGGCTCATGGCGGTTCCTCCTCCAGCAGGTTGCGAAAAACGCCTTCGCGACCTGCTTGCGCTGAAACCACGGAGAGCCGGCTTTGTCGAGAGCACGCGCGGGAAGGTTCCTGCGGCGGCATTGCCCGAAGTCCCCTGCTATAGGAGACTCGTGGCCGGGCAGACGCACGATTGCACTCCTGTGCGGCCGGCATGTCCGCGAATCCCGGGCTCTGCCCCGTGGAACAGACCGGCGGGCCGGATCCGATGAAAGGCGACAGGCAGGACGGAGAAGCGCGGCGGGAGCTCGCCGCCATCCTGTTCAGCGACATCGTCGGCTACACGGCGATCATGGGCCGCGACGAGCAGAAGGGGCTCGACGCCATTCGCCGTCATCGCGAACAGCTTCGCCAGGTGCTGCCCCGGTATCGCGGCCGCCTCGTCGGCGAAATCGGCGACGGCAGCCTCTCGAGTTTTCCGAGCGTCGTCGACGCGGTTGCCTGCGCGCGCGAGCTGCAGTCGGAGCTGGCGGCCGACGACGAGCTCAAGTTGCGCATCGGCATTCATCTCGGCGACGTCGTCTATTCCGGCAACACGCTGCTCGGCGACGGCGTCAACATCGCGTCGCGCATTCACGGCCTGGCCGAGCCCGGCGGTATCTGCATCTCGAGCACCGTTTACGACGAGATACGCAACAAACCCGGCATCGTCGCGGTCGACCTCGGCGAGAAGACACTGAAGAACGTCTCGCGGCCGATCCACGTCTACGCACTTTCGGCAAGATCGTCGAAAACTGCCGTGTCGCGACCGGCGGTTCGCCCGCGGACCCTCGTGGTCGGCGGGCTTGTCGTTCTCGGCGTGATGGCAACGTTCGGGACCTTGTGGTGGAAGCAGCTGGTCGACTCGTCCCGTCCTGCAGAGCTCGCACAGCTTCCTCCGATTCGCTCCATCGCCGTCCTGCCGCTGGACAACTACTCCGGCGATCCAGGCCAGGACTACTTTGCCGACGGCATGACCGACGAGCTGACGACGGATCTTGCCACGGTCAGCCAGCTGCGCGTGATTTCGCGCGGTTCGGCGATGCATTTCAAGGGTGCGTCGAGGCCCTCGACTCCGGAGATTGCGCGCACGCTCGGCGTCGACGCGATCATTGAAGGATCCGTGGTGCGGGTGGGCGACCGCGTACGCATTACCGCGCAGCTCGTCGACGCGCGCGCCGACCGTCATCTCTGGGCCAGGAGCTTCGAGCGCGACATGCACGACGTCCTGGCGCTGCAGGGCGAGATCGCATCGGCGATCGCCGGCGAAGTCAGCGCGACGCTGACGCCGGCCGAGCATTCGCGGCTCACGACCGCAAAAACGGTGACCCCCGAGGCGTACGACGCCTATCTCAAGGCGCGCCAGCTGATCAACAGTCCCAGCGACGCGAACGTCGCGACGGTCATCGCGCACCTGGAGGAAACGGTCCGTCTCGATCCCGACTTCGCACCGGCGTATGCCGGGCTCTCCGATGCCTGGGCGTGGGCGGCATTCAACGAAACCTCGGTCTCGCCGGCCGATGGGATGGTGAAGGCGAAGCAGGCCGCCGAGAAAGCGCTTGCGCTCGATGACCATCTGGCCGACGCACACAACGCGCTCGCGGGCATCCTTTGGCTGTTCGAGTACAACTTCCCGGCGGCGGAGAACGAATTCCGGCGCGCGATCGAGCTCAACCCGAGCTACGGATTCGCGCACGACCAGTTCGGTATTTCGCTTGCCTATTTCGGGCGGCTCGACGAAGCGCGCGAGCACGGAGAGCGCGCCGTCGCGCTCGATCCGCTGGCGCCGGGGTACCGCACCGACCTTGCCCTGACGCTTGCCTGGCAGGGAAACGTCGATGCGGCAGTGGCGCAGGTCCAGCGCGCGCGCGAGCTCGATCCGACATTGTACCTGGCGGAGTGGTCGCTGGCCTCCATCTACATCGAGGCCGGAAGGCTTCGCGAGGCGATCGGGCCGGGGGAAAAGGCCGTGGCGATGAATGCTCCGGTCTGGGTCGAAGCCTGGCTCGGCTACCTTTACGGCGCGACCGGCCAGACCGACCGGGCGCACGCCATCCTCGATCGCTGGAACGACAAGTATCCGGCCGGCACGCTGGACCCGTTCAATCTGGCAGTGGTCGACATCGGTCTCGGAGAGCGAGAGCGCGCGCTCGACGAGCTCGAGCGCGCGTATGCCGCCCATTCCGGGTTCATGGCTCTTCTCGGCAAGAGCCGCGCTTTTGATCCTCTTCGCGCCGAGCCCCGATTCGCGGCTCTGGTACGAAAGATCGGATTCGCGGGGTGAATTTGGGTGAGCAGCGCCACTGCAGTGTTGTCGCAGTTCGCGCATCAGCCTAGCATCGAACCGTTGAGGCGAACGCGTTGAAGCCCGACCGCGCTACCGTCTTTGCCGTTGCCGTCCTTGTCGCCGCCGTCGCCACGACGTCGTTCCGGGGCGACTTCCAGTTGGCGCTCTCCCCGCTCCGCTACTCGCAGGCGCGTACCATCCGTGCCTTTCACGGCATTGACATGGATGCGATGGCCGCGGCGATGGCTTCGCGATTTTCGCCGGCAGCGCCGCTTGTCCTCGGCGAGGACCTTGCAAAGAACGATTTCGTCGTCCAACGGGCCACCGAAGCGCTGTACCCGCGCCCGGTCTTGACCAAGCCTCCGGGATCTTCGTCCGCGACACCTGCCCCGGCCGCAATGCTCGTCGCCGGCGCAGCGGCGCACGCGCCGACGCCGGGAGCTCTCGACGTGGGACGCTATCGCACCGGCGCGCTCTACCTCGTGGACCAGCACGCTGCCGATCCTGCGCAGACACCGCCGGACCGCAGCGCGGCCCCGAGCACGCTCGAAATGCGTGTGTTCTCGTTTCTCGATTCGCTCTTCGGAGCTGTCGGCATCGGCGCGCTGCTGTGGGTCGTCCTGTTCCGACAGCGATTGACGGATACGCTCTCCTTGCCGGGAGTTTTCGTACTGCTCGCCGCCATCGCGATCGCGATCAAGACCGAGCTGCAGAGCTGGCTGCAGCTTGCGTGGTGCGGCGTGTTTCCGGGCTTTGGATTTCTCGCCTTGATTGCGGCGTCAGCGGCCGTGCTTGGCCGCAGCCCGCTCAAGAACTCGCTCGCCGAATGGCAGGCAGCGGCGCGGCGCCCGGAGAACTTTGCGTTGCCCGTGTTCGTCGTCCTGCTGCTGCTCAGGCAGGCGACGCTGCCGATCGAGCTCTGGGACGGACGGTCGATCTGGCTCTTCCTTGCCCGGCGCATCCACGTGCAGGGGATGCTGCTGAAGGCCGATCTCGCCAATCCTCTGACGCTGTGGTCCCATCCCGACTACCCGCTGCTCCATCCGTCGTGGATGTCGTGGTTCGCCGGTTACGAGTCCGGGTTCAACGAGAGAATGGCCGCGTCCGGCATCGCCGTGCTGCTGGCCGCGATTGCGTCGCTGCTGTGGCGGATGGCGCGCAGCGCCTTCGGCCGCGTGGCCGGAGCCTCGTTCACGCTGAGCTGCGTACTGATCGTCGGTCCACTCACGGTCGGAGGTTACGCCGACGGAATCCTCGCACTGTTGCTTGCCGTCGAGGTCCTGGCTCTGGCCAGCCCCGACACACGCGGCAACGATACGCTGTGGTGGATCGCCGCCGTGGCCGCATCGCTGACGAAGACCGAAGGTCTCGTGCTCGCACCGGCGGTGGCGCTGCCATTCCTCCTGCTGCATCCGTTCTGGAGAGCGCGTTCGCCGGCGTCGCGCGTCGCATTCGCGGCGGCGCTCGTGCCGGCAATGGGGCAGCGCCTGTGGACTTCGCTCGTTGGGGTCAACAGCATCGTCTACGAGGGCGGTCCGGTGCAGATGCTCGCGCGGCTCGGCCCGCGTCTGGCCGAGGCCGTCGAACGCGCTCCGCGGCTGTGGAGGGAGGACGGATACGTTCATCTTCGGGCGGCGCTGTGGATCGGTCTCGCGTCGCTGCTGGTCGCGGCGATCGGATGCGCCTTCGGCGGCCGCCGCGATCGCCCGGCGACGATGGCACTGGCAGCGGCGCTGGTCGCGGCTGCGTTCGCGTTCGTCTCGATCGGCGGCATGCCGAACGACGTGTCCTTCCTCGTCGGCACTGCCCTTGATCGGCTGCTGCTGCACGCTGCCGTCCTGTCCGTGCTCGCAGCGCAGCTGATGTTCGCCGCGACGGAGCCCGTGGCAGAGGCGGCACCCAAGGCGCCGCCGCAGCAGCCACCCGCAACGGCGACACGAACGAAGAAGCGCAGACGGCGCTGACGCCTAATAGGACCCCGCGTGCACGGAGCAGGTCGTCCCGATACAAGAGTGGTGTGGATGCGTTCACACAGATCTGCAGGAGGAAATCGGAGTTCCGTTCCTGCGAAAATTTCCTGCCGGTGCAGTTCCAGGGGGCGTGCGTGGCTTCTGCTCGTACGGGAAATGCTTCTGCCCGCCCGGCTATGGCGACGACTGCTCACAGCCCATCACCTGTCCGAACAACTGCAGCAGCCACGGCACTTGTGACTACGGAACCTGCAACTGTGATCCCGGCTGGGCCGACGTCGACTGTTCACATCTGACGTGATTCGTCACGTCGCGGAGCGGAGTAGATCATTCGTCATGGTCGGGCCGGCGACCCCGGGCCGAACGTCCAGCTCCTGGAGCTCTCTGTCGTTGCCGGCGGCTGCGAGCTTTCCGGTCCGGACGTCCATCGCTTCGCCGTCGGCGCGGTGGTGACGGCGCCGGCCGGTAGCCTGCAGCCGGTCTTGGCGGCAAGGCTTGTCAGCGACTGCTCTCCGTCTTCCTGCGATCCGTCGGCGAACGTCCAGGTTGGATACGTCTCGACATTGGCCTTCGTGCACGCGGCGGCCTGCGGCGCGTCCGGACCGGCGACGGAGCACTCGACGTATTGCACGAACGGCATCGCCTCGGCGAGAGTGGTTCGCTGCGCCCGGCAGTGTGGACACCACGAGGCTCCGTAGAACGTCGCGCCTTCCTGTGCGAGGCAGCGGCCGAAGTCTTCGAGCGTCGTCGCCAAGGCAGGGCGCGCGGCGACTAGAACGCCAAGAATCAGGATGACGTGGAAGAGCAATTTGAACATCGGGGCCTTCGACCGAATCCTCAAGGTTGAACCTGCGAGCCAGCTTATCACAAGACCGCGGCCACGTAGTTCGCTATCGGCAGGGCGCCGATCGCGGCAGACCGAACAGCTCCAGTTTCAAGCAGGCACCGCGGGATTGCCGGAAAAATCCGGCCGACTGCGCCGCAGGCGTCCTCTCCGCGCCCGATCCAGGCGGACCTCGGCCGGGTCCACCGATTTCCTCCGCACCCGCCGTTCGGTAGACCGCACCGATGGCCCTGCTGCTCGGCGTCCAGTCCGTTTCCAAGGCGTTCGGGACGTCGCCGCTGCTGCGCGATCTCTCGTTCGGAATCCACGACGGCGACCGGATCGGGCTCGTCGGGCCGAACGGCTGCGGCAAGTCGACACTGCTGCGCATCCTCGCGGGACTGGAAGAACCGGACGCCGGCACCGTCTCGCTGCGTCGCGCGACCCGGATCGCATGGGTTGCGCAGCATCCGGCATTTGCGCCGGGGAAAACCGTCTTCGAGATCCTGCTGTCGGCCACCAGCGACCTGGAGGCCGACGAGCACGAGCGCATGAACCTCGCGCACGCGTTGCTCGGCCGCTGCGGTTTTTCCGATCACGATGCCGTGCCCGCCACGTTCTCGGGCGGCTGGCAGAAGCGCCTGGCCATTGCCGAAGCACTCGCACGCAAGCCGGATCTGCTGCTGCTCGATGAGCCTACCAACCATCTCGACCTCGACGGCATCCTGTGGCTCGAGGATCTGCTGACGTCGCCGCTGTCCGGGATCGGCGCGTTCGTGGTCGTCAGCCACGATCGCTGGTTTCTCGAGCATGTCGCATCGCGGATGTTCGATCTCGATCCGGTGCACGAGAACGGCTTCTTCGAGACGCGCGGCAGGTACAGCGAATTCCTCGAACGAAAAGACATCGCCCTTCACGAGCAGTCGCGCTGGCAGCAGACGCTCTCCAATCGCGCGCGCCGGGAAGTCGAATGGCTGCGCCGTGGCCCCAAGGCCCGTTCCACGAAGGCGCGCGCGCGCATCGAAGAAGCGGGACGGCTCCAGCAGGAGCTCGCCGAAGTCCGTGCGCGGCTCGATCGCCGCGCCGTCTCGATCGAGATGACCTCGAGTCAGCGGCGTACCCAGCGCCTGCTCGCGTGCGAACATCTCGGCAAGGATTTCGGCGAGCGAAAGGTTCTCGACGACGTCGACGTGCTGCTGTCGCCAGGCGTGCGGCTCGGTCTTCTCGGGCCGAACGGCAGCGGCAAATCCACGCTGATCCGCCTGATGACCGGCGAGATCGTCCCCGACCGCGGCCGCGTCGTCCAGGCCGATGATCTTCGCATCGCGCTGCTGGACCAGCACCGCACCAGCCTCGATCCGTCGCTGACGCTGCGTCGCGCGCTCGCTCCCGAGGGAGACCAGGTCGTCTTTGCCGGCCGCGCGCTGCACGTGACCGCGTGGGCCAAGCGCTTCCTGTTCCGTCCCGAGCAGTTGTCGATGCCCGTCGGCAAGCTCTCCGGCGGCGAGCAGGCGCGCCTGCTGCTGGCCAGGCTGATGCTGATACCGGCCGACGTGCTGATCCTCGACGAGCCGACCAACGACCTCGACATCCCGACTCTCGAAGTGCTCGAGGAGAGCCTCCTCGAGTTTCCCGGAGCCGTGGTGCTCGTCACACACGACCGCTACCTGTTCGAGACGGTTTCGACGACGGTGCTCGGATTCGACGGCAGCGGCGGTACGCGCGCCTATGCCGACTACTCGCAGTGGGAAGCCGAGCGCAGGCCGAGCGTCGGGGTGGCCGCCGAACCCGCCGCAGGCGACCTCGTCGTTCGCGAACGCTCCGCCGGGCGTAGCAAAAAGCTCGGGTACCTCGAACAGCGCGAGTGGGACGAAATGGAAGCGCGGATTTTTGCGGCGGAAGAAAGGCTCGAGTCGGCGACCGGGCGCGCACACGATCCTGCGGTTGCAGCGGACGCGGCGGAGATCTCCGCGCGGTATCGCGAGCTCGAGACGATCCAGGCCGAGGTCGACCGTCTCTACGAACGCTGGGCCGAGCTCGAGAAGAAACGCATCGCGGCGTCGTAACGACGTCGCAGCGGCTACTCTGCCGAGCTGTTCTCGTCTGCGGGAGGAACCGAGCCGCTCCCGTCCGTGGGAGGAGCCTCCTCGCCTTCGGCCGAGCCTTCCGGCTGGACCTTGCGGAGCTTCTCTTCCTTCTTCCGCTCCTGCTTCTGCTTTCGCGCGAGCTCTTTCTGCCGCTTGTCGACCTTGTACCTCGGCTTCATGAACTATACCGCATCGGCTGCCGACGTTCGCAGGCACGTCGCTCTCGCCCACCACTCGCGGTCATCGCTGAGTCGCCGGATCTGGTAGCTCAGGCCCTGCGGCGACATCGGTCGCCATGCGATGATCTCGACCTCCTGCCCGTCCCCTGGATCCTTGCACGGCAGGGATCCGGGCTTCACCCCGCAAGGCGTGAAGTCCCCGTGCACGGCACCCGAAGCCGGCAGATGCACGAACGCACGCCGTCCGACCGAGAGAATGAGCTGGTTCCTGAAAGACGGACTGGCCGCGGCCGGAATCCGCATTCTGTAGTTGGACATGCGCTGGAACCTCCATACCCGGCAGTCTGGTGCTCGGGTGCTCTATCGTCATCAACGGATACGTCGATCGCTGAAATCGTGAGCGGGGCACTCGCCGTGGTGGAAGAAGCGCGTCGCGGGAAGTTCAGTCCCGGAAACCTATCAGGATCAGGCTGCAGGAGCGACTTCTCCTTCCGGTAGCCGCGCCGGCAGCCGCGGCGCAGGAGCCGCCCGGCCGCAGTTGCCATTTGCGCCGCATTGTGGGCATGTATCAGGTAATCCTGCCGCCGGCGGCTGTGCCGCCCCCCTCCTGCCGCGGCCCGTTTCCCCCTTTTTCCGTCTCTTTCATTCATCCAGCCACTGCGGGCGAGCTTGTCGTCCATTCCACGGAGACCACCATTCCAAGCCTCAACGAACTGAATCTTCTTCCCGAGCTCCTCGATGCCATCGCGGACATGGGCTACAGCGAAGCGACTCCGATCCAGGCCGGAGCAATTCCGGTCGTCCTGTCCGGACGCGATCTCATCGGTTGCGCATCGACCGGTACCGGCAAGACCGCCGCGTTTCTTCTTCCCGTCCTCCAGCTCCTTCGTGCCGGTGAAACCGGCCGCTGCCGTGCGCTCGTCCTGTCTCCGACGCGCGAGCTCGCGCTGCAGATCGACGAGCAGGCGCTCGCGCTCGGCTACCATCTCGGCCTGAGCGCAGCCGCCGTCGTCGGAGGCCTCGACATGGGTCCGCAGGAACGCGCGCTGCGCGCCGGCGCGGCGATGGTCGTCGCGACGCCGGGCCGCCTGCTCGACCACATGCGATTCGACTACGTCGATCTCGCGGCCGTGGAGATCCTCATCCTGGACGAAGCCGACCGCATGCTCGACATGGGCTTCCTGCCAGACATCCAGCGCATTCTGGCCGCCCTCCCGAAGAAGCGGCAGACGCTGCTGTTCTCTGCGACGATGTCGCCGACGATTCGCAAGCTCGCCGACGAGATCCTCATCGATCCGGTCGAAGTGACCGTCGATCGCCAGGCGCCGGCTGTCGCAATCGTGCAGACGCTGCATCCGGTCGAGCAGGATCGAAAGGCGGCGCTGCTGACGAAGATCCTGAAGTCGCCCGACATGGACTCGGTTCTGGTCTTCGTGCGGCGCAAGATCGACGTCGACCGCGTGGCCCACGCCGTGCGGCGCATGGGCGTGGACGTCGGATCGATCCATTCCGGCCGCTGCCAGGAAGACCGCATCGCGGCGCTCGAAGGATTTCGCAACGGCAGATATCGCGTCCTGGTCGCCACCGACGTGGCCGCACGCGGACTCGACGTCTCGGGCATCTCGCACGTGATCAACTTCGACGTACCGCACTCGGCGGAGGACTACATCCACCGTTCGGGACGCACGGCGCGTGCCGGGGCGGGCGGTGACGTGATCACGTTCATCTCACCGCAGGAGCGGGAAAAGCTTGCCGAGATCCAGAAGGAAATCGGCATGAACCTGCCGTGGACAGTCGTGCCGGGCTTCGAGCCTGCCAACGCTGCGCCGCCGGCGCGGGGCGCGAAGCCACCGACGGACGACGGCCGCGGCCGGCGACGCGGGCGACGACCCGGTCGCTACGTCGACCGGAGCAGCACCGTGTCCGCGAAATCCGACTGCGCTCCATGACCTGACGGCCTTCGACGGCCAGAGGATCGCCGGGCACCGGATCAACGGTCGGCGGATCGACAGCCAGCGGACCAACGATCCGCGGATCGATGAGAAAAGGGCCATGCGAATCCCAATCGTCATTGCGGTTTCCGGCTTGGTGGTGTCGATGGCCGGTGCTGCGTTCGCTGCGGAACGATCGGCCGGCACCGACATCAAGGGCGACGCGATCTGTCCAGCGACTGTCCACGTAACCCAGGAAGCGGCATCGACTCCTGCCGGCTACCTGGTCGCGAAGTCTGCGGATCCGACCGTTCTTGCCGGACTGACGATCTTCGATGGACCGCCGAAGGACCTCGCCTCGCTCGTGCCCGACAATGCGGACACGGGTTCCAGCGTCGCGACCTGGACGATCGCGCAGGACCGCGAGCGCGGGCTCTATGTGAGCTGCATCTACTCGGGCACCCGCATCCAGCTGCAACGCAAGCTGCCGGCGTCGGTCACGTCGTGCCGGGTGACGTACGACAACAATGTCCACGTCGACGGCTATCCCCAGATCAAATCGATGTCGTGCAAGTGATTCCGTAGTCGGTCTCTTTACCGGCGGCAGCCGGCGCGCTTGCTCGACAGCGGTTCCTCCATCTGGAAATCTTGCTTCCCAACGAGGTTTCCCGCCATTTTGGGGCGGAGTCGAGTTCGTAGCGCCGTCGCGTGCCCCGCGGAAAGGAGACCGCCATGCCCTCGATCGAACTGACGGACCGTCCGGCCTGGAAAGCCCTGCGCGAGCATCATGCGGTGATCCGCACGGTCCACCTGCGCCAGCTCTTCGCCGACGACGCACATCGCGGCGAACGCCTGACGGCGCAGGGCCCGGGCCTGTTCCTCGACTACTCGAAACATCGCGTGACCGACGAGACGCTTCGTCTCCTCCTCCGCCTCGCCGAAGAGACCGGGCTGCGCGGCCGCATCGATGCGATGTTCCGCGGCGACAAGATCAACGTCACCGAGCAGCGCGCAGTCCTGCACGTTGCGCTCCGCGCGCCGCGTAGCCAGTCGATCATCGTCGACGGCAAGGACGTGGTTCCCGAGGTGCACGCAGTGCTCGACCGTATGGCCGAGTTCTCCTCTTCCGTGCGCGACGGGCGATGGAAGGGACACACCGGCAAACGCATCCGCAACGTCGTCAATATCGGTATCGGGGGTTCGGACCTGGGGCCCGTCATGGCGTACGAGGCGCTGCGCTACTACAGCGCCCGCGAGCTGACCTTCCGCTTCGTCTCGAACGTAGACGGCACCGACCTGGTGGAAGCGACGCGCGACCTCGACGCTGAGGAGACGCTTTTCATCGTATCGTCGAAGACCTTCACGACTCTGGAGACGATGACCAACGCACACAGCGCGCGCGACTGGGCACTGCGCGCACTTGGCGACGAGCGCGCGGTCGCGAAGCATTTCGTCGCGGTTTCGACCAACGCCGCGGAAGTCACGAAGTTCGGCATCGACACCGCCAACATGTTCGGGTTCTGGGACTGGGTCGGCGGTCGCTACTCGATGGACTCGGCGATCGGGCTCTCGACCATGCTGGCCATCGGCCCCGAGAACTTCCGCGCGATGCTCGCCGGATTTCATGCAATGGACGATCACTTCCGGACCGCGCCCTTCGAGCGCAATCTTCCGGTGCTTCTCGGCCTGCTCGCCATCTGGTACCGCGACTTCTTCGGCGCCCAGACGCTCGGCGTGATGCCGTACGAACAGTACCTGAAGCGGTTCCCCGCCTACCTGCAGCAGCTCACGATGGAGTCGAACGGCAAGCACGTGACGCTGGACGGTACAACGGTGAGCTACGACACCGGAACGATCGTCTGGGGCGAGCCGGGCACCAACGGGCAGCATTCCTTCTACCAGCTGATTCACCAGGGAACCTCGCTGATCCCCTGCGACTTCATCGCCTTCCACCACGCGCTCAACCCGCTCGGCCGCCACCACGACCTGCTGCTCGCGAACGTCCTCGCGCAGGCCGAGGCGCTCGCGTTCGGCAAGACCGCCGACGAGCTGCACGGCGAGGGAATACCGGAGTGGCTGGTGCCGCACAGGACGTTCGAGGGAAACCGGCCGACGTCGATGATCCTTGCCGATCGCCTTACGCCGGAAACGCTCGGAGCGCTGGTCGCGCTCTACGAACACAGCGTGTTCACACAAGGCGCCATCTGGAACATCGACTCGTTCGACCAGTGGGGCGTAGAACTTGGCAAGCAGCTCGCCCAGCGCATCATCCCGGAGCTCGAGAGCGAGGCCGAGCCGCCGCTTCGGCACGACAGCTCGACCAATGCGCTCATCCGGCGGTACCGGCAGCGGCGCGCGGGAGCGTGAGATAGAAGCGAGGCCGGGAAACGCTACGGGGCTTTCGCGTCGAGCTGTCCGCGCAGTAATTCGACGATCCGTCCGACTGGAAATCGATTCGCGGCATCGCGCCGGTACACCGCCGACCACTGCTCGCGCAGTCCCGCCCTGGTAAAGCGCCGGGCGACAATCGCGCCTCGCATCAGCGCCGGACTGACCGCCCACCTGGAAACCATTCCGAGGCCCAGTCCCGCCGCGACGAAATCGACCAGCGTATCGGTCAGCGGCACGATCTTGACTGCCGGCAGGGGACTGCGGCCGGCCGCAGCGATGTCGCGCAGGCGCTCGACGTCACTGCGCGGGGCGTCGTGGGTGAACACGAGGTAGCTGGCGAGTTCGTCGGGCGCGATGAACTTCTTTCGTGCGAGCTCATGGTCCGGAGGAAGGATCACCGTCCACTCGTCCTGGGCGACGGGAGTCACCACGAGACTGCGGTCCTGGACCGGAGAGCTCGTGATGGCCAGCTCGAGCTCTCCGCGAAGCAACGCCGCCACCGGCTCCGAGCGCGCGGCGGGAATCATCTGCAAATCGATGCGCGGATGCTCGGCAGCCACGGCGGCAGCCAGCTTCGGCAACCAGTGGTAGCTCGTGAACGTCTCGACGCACAAGCGCAGCGGCAACGGCCGCCCGCTGTCCTTGCGGTGCAGATCGCGTTCCACTTTGTCGAGATCGGAAAGCAGGCGTCGCGAAGCTTCGAGCAACCGCGTTCCGGCCGCAGTCAGCACGAGCTGGCGACGTACGCGCTCGAACAACACGAGGCCGAGGCGCGCCTCGAGCTCCGACAACTGGTGGCTGACCGCCGACTGGGTCAGGTGCAGGCGCGCCGCGGCCCGCGTCGGTCCACCTTCTTCGGCGATCGCGCGCACCAAGCGTAGGTGACGGATCTCGAGCATCGAACCGGACATGATCCCTCCTCATCAAGTCATGAAGACAATGAGTTTCTCCCATGATGCCCGATCTGCCATCTTCGCGCCATGGAGAGGAGCCGCGACGGCATTGCCGAGGAAGACTTTCTGTTCTTCGTGATTGAGGCCGGCGGCGTGGCCGCGGAGGGCTGATCGTGCCGCTGGCGAGCGCACTCTGGAAAGCCGGCGCGCCGGAGCCTCCGGCCGGCCCCGTCCACGTGAGCATGAACGACTACCTGATTCACCGCTTTCGTGACGTGCCGCGCGTCGCGCGCGAAGGGTTGCAGCTGCGCCGGCGCTGGCCGCGAATCGAAGGTGCGCTCGGCCTCTGGTTCGCTTCGCAGCGATTCGGCCGGCGCCAGATCTCGGTCTCGGTGTGGCGAAGCCCCGAGGAGCTGCGAACGTTCGTGGTCTCGCCCGACCATCTGCGCATCATGCGCGAGTTCAAGGACGCCGGGCTCCTCTACACCACCACGTGGACGGCCGAGTGCTTCGATCCGCTGCTGATCTGGAGGCAGGCGAGCAACCGCCTGGCCGGCCGCATCGCGGGCGTTCGGCACCATTAGATGAGGCCCTACCAGCGGCTGCGACGAAGAGAGGAACCCGCGCAGCAAGCAGCCGCCCGACAGAAGCCGCGGTCGCAAGTCCAGCGGCCCGAGAGACACCGACCAACCGCTGTGTAGCCCTGCTGTTTTCGTGCTAGTTACCCCGCCTGATGCGGACCGCCGGCCCCAGCCCTGCGACCGACGCCACCGCGATGGCTCCCGAGCGCCTCCGGCTGCTCTATGATCTCGGCTGCGCGTTTGCGGGCCAGGCAAGGCTCGACGATCTCGTCGAGCTCGTGCTCGAAAAATGCCGCGAGGTGCTCGGTGCCGAGGCTGCGTCGATCCTGCTTCACGATCGGGAACGCGGCGAGCTGTACTTTCCCTACGTTGCCGAGCGAACCGCCGAGACCGAGGAAGATCTGCACCGCTTCCGCTTCCCGGCCGATCGCGGGATCGCCGGCGCCGTGCTCGCCGGCAGCCTTGCCGTCAAGATCGACGACACGGCCAGCGACGCCCGGTTCTACCGCGGCGTCGACCGGCACACCGGACGAGTGACGCGCAACCTGCTGTGCGCGCCGCTTCGCTCGCACCAGGGATCGATCGGAGTCATCCAGGTCCTCAACAGGATGGAGGGCGGATTCAGCGACGAAGACCTCGCGTTTCTCGACGCGCTGGCCGGCAGCATCGCCGTTGCGATCGAGAATGCCCAGATGTACCAGCAGCTCACCGCGCAGGTCGCGGCTCTCGAGCGCGCAGTGCACGAGCACAACGAGCTGCTCGCCCTTCACCGCGAGCTCGACATCGCGCGGGAAATCCAGCAGTCGATCGTGCCGAAGACGTTTCCGCAGCGTCCAGACGTTCGCGTCTTCGCCGACATGAACCCGGCACAGGAAGTCGGCGGCGATTTCTACGATTTTTTCTTTCTCGACGAGGACCGCATTGCGGTGATGATCGGCGACGTATCGGGCAAAGGAGTACCGGCGGCGCTGTTCATGGCAATGACGCGGACGCTGCTGCGCTCGACGGCACCCGGGTGCACAACCCCCGGCCAGTGCCTCGAGCGTGTCAACGCACTGCTGATTCCCGACAACAGCGCCGAGATGTTCGTGACCGTGTTCTACGCGATCCTCGAGATTCGCTCCGGCCGTCTCGAATACAGCAACGGTGGCCACAATCCGCCTTACCTCGTGGGCGCCGACGGCGTCGTGCAGGCGCTCCAGGGAACGGGCGGCACGGTGCTTGGCATGCTCGACAACGCCCGATTCGGCACCCTGACGACGACACTCGGGCGTGGGGACGCCCTGGTGCTCTTCACCGACGGGATTACCGAAGCGATGGACGCAGAAAGCGTGCTGTTCGGAGAAACCAGGCTCGAAGCGGCGCTCGCGCAGTGTGCGGCGCTGGCGCCGGGCGACGTCGTACAGAAGATTCTCGCTTCCGTCGGGCGTCACGTCGCCGGTGCCGCGCAAAGCGACGACATCACCGCGCTGGTGCTTTGCCGATGAACGCCGGGAACAAGCCGCCGGCGGGCGATACCGCGTCGACTGGATCCGGCGCTTTTCCAATGCAGACGCTGAGGCTCGCCAGCCGGCTGCACGAGCTCGAACGCATCAGCGGCGAGGTCGACGCCTTCGCGCGTCGAAACGGCATTCCCCCTCGCCTCGCCTTCGATGCCAATCTCGCGCTCGACGAAGTGCTGACGAACATCATCTCGTATGCGTATGACGACGAAGCAGAGCACGAGATCGTCGTCACGCTGCGCGCGGAGCGCGACCGATTCGTCATCGAAGTCGAGGACGACGGAAGGCCGTTCGATCCCCTTGCGACCCCGGCCCCCGACCTTACGATGCCTGCCGACGAGCGGCCGGTCGGCGGACTCGGTTTGTCGCTGGTGCGGCGCCTGATGCCGGAGCTGCAATACCAGCGCCGCGATCAGCGAAACGTTCTCACGATGTCACGCGCAGTTGGCACGGAGGCAACGCAGGAAAGGCATGTCCCGACGAGCGACGGCGGCTCGCCGGCGAGCGACGTTGTCGTACTTCATGCGACGGGGCGGCTGGATGCCGGCGAAGCGGCTGCTTTCGAACAGGCGCTGCTCGGCCGCATCGAAGCCGGCGCGCAGCGGATCGTCGTCGATTGCTCGAACCTCGAATACATCAACAGCGCGGGACTGCGCGCGCTGCTCGTCGCGGCCAAGAGGCTGTCGGCCAGGTCAGGGGCGATCGCGCTCGCGGCAACAAGCGACCGGATCCGAAGCATCATCGCGATGGTCGGCTTCGATGCGGTCTTTCCGGTCTGCGCCACGACCGAGCAGGCAACGACCGCGGTGCTGGCAGCGGCACCGCGCGTCGGCTGAGCGCGCTGGACGGAATTCCAGGCGGCAAATCCGTCGCCGGTGACGGATTCGCGGAGCGGAGCCTAGATGTAGCGTCGCCGCAGCATCTCGGCCGCCGGCTCGTCGAGCTGCTCGCCCCGGCGCACTTCTTCGAACCGGGCCAGGAGGTCTTCCGCGCGTACGCGCCTTTTCTCGGAGCCGCGCAGGTCATGGATCACGCGTCCCCGGTGCATCATCACGAGGCGGTCGCCAAGGCTTGCCGCCTGCTGCATCGAATGCGTCACCATCATCGCGGTCAGACGGTCGCGCTCGATCGCCTCCTGGCTGAGCCGCACGACCTGGTCGGCGCTCCGCGGATCGAGCGCAGCGGTGTGCTCGTCGAGCAGTAGGAGCTTAGGCCGCAGCCACGTGGCCATCAGCAGCGTCAACGCCTGGCGCTGGCCGCCCGATAGAGTGCCGATCGGATTGTCGAGCCTTTCCTCGAGCCGCATGCCGAGGGGCCGCACGCGCTCGCGCATCACGCTTCGGACTTCACCGCGAAGGGCCCACGAGAAGCCGCGCCGCCGGCCGCGGCGTGCAGCCAGCGCAAGGTTTTCGGCGATCGACATGTCGGGCGCGGTGCCGCTGAACGGGTTCTGGAACACCCGGCCGATCAGGCTTGCGCGACGATGCTCGGGCCACTTCGTGACATCCTGGCCGTCGACCGTGATGGTGCCGGCGTCGACGAAAAACGTTCCGGCAACGGCGTTGAGCAGCGTCGACTTGCCGGAACCGTTGGTGCCGATCACGACGACGAACGAGCCGTCCTCGATCGAAAGGTCGACGCCCTGCAGGCCCCGCACCTCGTTGGGAGTTCCGGCGAGGAACGTTTTTTCGACGCCGCGGATCTCAAGCATGGCTCGCTCCATGCCGTCCGCGCCTGAGCCGCTCGAGCATCCCGGGCAGGATCAGCGCCGCGAACACGAACAAGGCCGTCACCAGCTTGAGATCGTTCGGGTTGAGGCCGGCGCGAAGCGCGATCGCGATCAGCAGGCGGAACAGGACCGAGCCCATCACGGTGCCGACGATCACGAGGCCCAGCTGCGTGGTGCCGACCAGCGCCTCGCCGATGATCACGCTGGCAAGCCCCCAGACGACCATGCCGATCCCCATCTGCACGTCGGCAAAGCCCTGGTACTGCGCGAGCAGCGCGCCGGCCAGCGCGATCAGCCCGTTCGACAACGCCAGGCCGAGCACGATCATGTTTCCGACGTCGACACCGAGCGCTCGGATCATCTGCGGATTGTTGCCGGTCGCGCGTATCGCCGTGCCGAGATCGGTGCGCAGGAAGGAATAGAGCGCCGAGGCAGCGGCAGCGATGACGACCAGCGCGCCGAAGAGGACCGCGGCGTCGCGCGGCGCAATTTCCCAGCCGAACACAGGGATATCCTCAACGTTGCCGAGGACGGCGCCGGCGATCGACTCGGCCTCGGTTGCAAGCGTCGTGGTCGAGAGCAGCGGAAGGTTGCTCTTGCCCATGACGTGGAGGTTGACCGAGTAGAGCGCGGTCATCACGAGGATGCCCGAGAGCAGGCCGTTGATGCCGAACCGCGTGTGCAGGATGCCGGTGGTCGCGCCGGCCGCCATCCCGGCGGCAAATGCTGCCAGCGTCGCGACGACAGGGCTCACACCGCCGACGAGCAGTACGGCCGCGACCGATGCACCGAGAGTCACCGAACCATCGGCCGTGATGTCGGCAAAGTTGAAGATGCGAAAGCTGATGAAGACGCCGAGCGCGAGCAGCGATAGGATGAGGCCGATCGTCAGCGCACCGAGAAGAAGCGTCATGCGGCAAGCTCCGCGGAAACTTCCCGGATCGGAGCGATCCAGCACGCGCCGCGTACGAATTCGCTCTGCCCGGCGCCGGCGGCCGGGCGATCATCACCGATCAGGTGAAGAATCCCCTGCAGCGCCTCTCCGGTGAACACCGATTCGACCGTCGCGGCGAGATCGATCGGGCCCTTGGCCAGCGCGCGGTACGAAAATGCCGCGGCATGGAAGTGTCCTGCCGGCTGCGGCGACCCGGCAAGCGGGCGCACGAAAGGACGCAGCACAGGCTCGTCGGCCCTTGTTGCCACGCCTGCGACGACGGCGAGACTTCTGAGAAACGCGCGCTCGGGCGTGAACGACAGCCAGTCGCGGATCTGCGGGAATGCGAACGGTGCGCCGGGCTCGGCTTGCCCGCCAGAAGGCGCCGCAGGCGAACGGCGCAGCGCCGCGCCCATCAGGCCTGCCGACTCGGCGACGAGCGCGATCGCCGCCGTGTCGCAACCGCACAGATCGAGGCACTGGTCGGTGAGCTCCGACAGGGTCGCCGCATCGCCTGCGGCGGCCTCGAAGCGCACGACTTTCGAGAACGCTCCCTCGCAGACGAGCGCATAGAGAACCTGAACCTCGGGAACCAGCTGTCTCGTCGCAACGACGACATCCGGCACGTTCGTACCGTCGGTCGGCAGGTACGCGGCGGCGCCGCAAAGCGCGAGGAACTCGCCGAAACGTGCGCGGCAATCCTCGAACCCCGCGCCGAAACTGCCAAGTCCGATACCGAAGCTGCCGGCCGCGAAGCGCACCGAGCGGACGTCGGCGGCAGAATAGCGGCAGCCGTCGAGCGGCTCCGGCGTGCCGACTACGCGACAGCGCATCGCAGACGTGGACGGAAGGTCGAAGACTTCGAACGTCACGGCGTCGCGTTCGAAGACCTGCGAAGCGACCGCCGCGGCTGCCGGCGGTGCGGCACCTGCGGACTCACCGAGCAGCGACTCGAGACCGGCCAGCTCCAGGACGCGCCGCACGGCATCCGACGACCGGACGATCGCGAACGATCCGCCGAGGCGCTGCGTTTCCTTGTAGGATCGAAGCACGACGCGAATGCCGACCGAGCTCATGTAGACAACGGCGGACATGTCGACGCGCAGGTGATGCGCCCCGCCGCGCACCGCTTCGTCGAGCGCTTTGGAAAGGTGGTCGGCCCAGTACGCGTCGAGCCTTCCCGACACCACCAGCTCGAGCCCGTCTTTCCCCTGCTGCGTCGCGATCTCCATCCTTCCTCTTTCCTCCGACGACCCGCCCCGGCTCAGCGCGGGACGCGGCCTAAGAACCCTTTTTCGAGCCCGCAACCTTCTCGGCGCGCCCGAGGACGCTGTCCGGAATCCGCATGCCGATGGCACGCGCGGCATCTTCGTTGACCAGAAGCCTGACCTGGCGCAGCGGCTCGAGCGGAATGTTCGCCGGGCTCTCGCCGCGCATGATGCGCGCGGCCATCAGCGCCGCTTCGCGCCCGCCCTCGTAATAGTCGCGCGCGACGGTCACCTGCGCACCGTCGACCGCGTTGCTGCCAAGAGTGCCGAACAGCGGCAGCCGCGCGCGCCGCGATGCCTGCGTGATGCTGACGAAGGCCGACGCCGTCAGGTTCCCGGCAATCTGCACGACCGCATCGAGGGGCTGGTTCGTGAGCGCGAGCGCTGCGTCGGCGATCTCGGTCGCGGTGTTTGCCGGGACGGCCACGACCTCGATGCCCTGCTTGCCGGCGAGCTTGGTCAGCTCGTCCTTGTTGTACACCGAGTTGACCTCGGCCGGGACGAAAAGCGTGCCGATGCGCTTTACGTTCGGGACGCAATCGCGCACGACCTTGAGCAGCTCGTCGTAAGCCCCCATCGTCGGGACGCCGGTGACGTTTGGCGCATGGTCTTCGTTCGATTTTGCCGCGCCGGCGGCGACGGCGTTGGCGACGAACGTGAAAACGATCGGGATCTTCTTCGCCCGCTGCATCGCGGCCTGAAGCGTCGGCGTCGACATCGTCAGCATCAGGTCGCTTCCGTCGGTGAGCGAGGCGTCCACGAGAGCCGACAGCGTCGGGATGTCGCCCTGCGCGTTGCGGATCCTGAGCACGTAGTCGCGGCCCTCGACGAGGCCTGCTTCGCGAAGCCCGTCCTTGATGCCGTGCTCGCCCTCCTCGACATCCAGCACCGTGACGAGCTCGAGCAGGTCGAGCTTCCAGGTTTTCGCCAGCCGCGCCCCCGGCACGGTTACGCCGGGCTTCGAAGAGGTCGGCGTCGTTGGTGCCGGAGCCTTCGCCGCCGCTGCCTGCTCGTGCACGCCCTGTTCGTCGACGATCGCTGCCGCCGACTTGAGCACGTCGTCCGGAATGCGAACGCCGAGCCGCTTTGCAATGGCCGTATTCAGCGTGACGCTGACGATCGAGATGTTCTGGAACGGGATGTCTTTGGTGTGTTCGCCCGTCAGCACGCGTGCGGCCAGCTCGCCGGCGGCGTAGCCCGGCTCGTAGAACGTCATGCCGAGAGTCGCGAGTGATTTCTCCGCATGCGGCTCGACGTCGCTCGTCACCAGCGGGATCTTCGCGTCGGCGGCCACCTTGACGATCGCGTCGAAACCCTGGATCGCCGTGTTGTCGCCGGCGATCCAGAGTACGTCCACGCCGCGCGCGACCAGCGACTGGGTCGCCTGGAAGATCTCGGTCGAGTTGATCGCCGTGGCTTCCACGAGCGCCATGCCGTGGCTGGCGAACACGTCGCGCGCTACCTCGATCACCTTGCGCGAGTTGGCCTCGGAGCTGTTGTAGACCGTGCCGACTTTCTTCGCGCCGGGAAGCAGCTTCTGGATGAACTCGGGCGTGTCCTTGACCGGCGGGAACGAGCCGACGCCGGTCACGTTCGGATTGTGATCTTCGAACGATCTGCCTGCTCCCGCAGCAATCGGGTCGTAGCAGTACGTGAAAACGACGGGACTCTTCTTGACCGTGCCGCAAGCCGCCGTCACGCAAGGAGTGGACATCGGGATGACCAGGTCCATGCCTTGCGAGTCGAAGTTCTGGAAAAGAGCCGGAATGTTCGCGATCTCGCCTTGCGCGTGCGCTTCCTGCACCTCGAGGTTCTGGCCCTTGACGAAGCCGTGGTCGCGAAGCCCGTCGTAGACGCCGCGCATGCAAGCCTCGACGCCGGGTTCCGGCGCGAAGTAGACAACGCCCACTTTGTACTTGCGCCCGGGGATCGGCCCCTTGCTTGCAGTCGCTATTCGCGCCGTCGATGCGGCCTTCGCCTGCTCCGCCGCCGCCT
The DNA here is from genome assembly GCA_036493895.1 of Candidatus Binatia bacterium. NCBI lineage: Bacteria > Candidatus Binatota > Binatia (SeqCode) > Binatia bacterium. The sequence continues at coordinate 71,267 of DASXOZ010000053.1, forward strand.
GCGCGACGACGTCGCCGGGAAAGCGCCACGGATCCTTGAGCGTCGCGACGAGCGACTGGTCGATGACCAGCCGCTCCGGCAGGACGTTCTCGACCGGAACCGTTGCCGGATCACGGCCACTGAGAACCTGGGCTGCAAGCTTGCCGGCAAGGTGACCGACTTCCCGGTAATCAGCGCCGAGATCGAAAAGGGTTCCGCGTCCCTGCGCGCCCGGCATGCTGCTGAACACCGGAATGCCGGATTTTTTCGCGAGCGGAATGATCGAATCCAGCGCCGCCATCACCGTGACGTCGCCGCCGACCCACAATGCCTGGGCTCCGCGCGCGATGAGCGACGCGGCCGCTTCGACGACAGCGGAGGAATTCTCCGCGTTCGCTTCGAGAAGCTCGATCCCGAGGTCCTTGCACGTCGCGCGCGCGACCTTCGTCTGCGCCTCCGAGTTGGCTTCGGCGGGATTCCAGACTTCGCCGACGGTTTTCAGGTCCGGGTAGATTCTTCGCGCGAGACGCAGCGTGGCATCGACCGGCTGCATGGTCCCGAAGCCCGCCATGTAGGGTGGGTGTTGCAGCGGATTGTCGCGGCTGATGCCGACACCGGCCGCCACCGGATCCGACACGAGAGCGAAGACGTGTCGCACCTTGCCGGCGGCGTTCGCGCCGGCGACCACCTGGAGGCTCAACGTCGATGCGGTCATCAGCAGGTCGAAGCGACCGCCGGTCATCTCCTTCGCGATCGTGTTCGCGGTCGGAAGGTCGCCCTCGGCGTTGTAGCGCTGCAGGACGAGGTTCCTGCCTTCGTCGTAACCGCCTTCGGCAAGACCGTCGATCATGCCGGCGACGCCGTCGTCCAGCAGCGGTTGCGAGGCGTGCTGGAGAATCGCGACGCGGACCGTTTTTTGCTGGGGGTCGACTCTACGGCGAGACGAGTCGGACAGGAGAAGAACGGCGGAAGCCAGCGCGATCAGGATCGCGCCGAGGGCAAGTCGCTTGATGGCCGGCCACATGCAGATCCGCGGTCCGTGGCGTACCTGTCAGAGTGGCGGAGGCGGTGCAATTGCACGCGTGCGCCGACTGCCACAGCGTCTTCGTGTCCGTCTCCGGCGAAGTCGGCGAAATGTGCCCCTTGCGAGGCTTCGAGGACGCCTTCTCGAGTACCTCGAACTGCGCTCGTATCGGCGCCCCGACGCGGAACGCCGATACGAGCAAAACCGTTACTTCTTCACCAGCGTCGCGGTGACAGTGGCAGTGAAGCCGAGCCCCGTCCCCGCGCTTATGTTGTTTCCGCCGGTGACCACGATCGTTAGTGGCTGGCCAACGAAAAGGCCCGGCCCCGCCAGCTCGGCGGCGTCGATATCGACCCAGTTCGTCGTGGTGATCGTGCAATACTGAAAGCTCGCCGTGTTACACTGGTTGATCTGGACCCCGGGATGGCTCACAGCTGTCCCATTCACGGTGACGATGGTGTAGAGCGCAGGGAGGCTCGGGTCACCGCCAATCGAAACCGCCACGTTGATCATCAGGAGCTGCTTCGGCTTGCCCTTGGCGAGCGTGACCGTGACCGGCACCATGTCGCCGATCGCATCGAGCGCACCGGTCTCCGTGGCTGCGACGCTCGTTTTCCCGGGCGACGTCGTAACCGCGCTCGCATGAACCGGCAGGGCCAGAACGAGTGCAGCGACCATCAATGCGGCTGGTTTCATGGGGTATCATCCTCGGACTGGTTGCGGGCAGACAGTCCGCCGGAAATCGACGGACCTCCTTTGAAGAATGGGCAATCGTCTATACCCCCACCACAAGCAGGGCAAGACGGTCGGCTGGTCATGCCGCAGACCGGTGGTCACGGCGGAACGAAACCCGTGTCCTGAGTCAGTCTCACTATTTGCAAGAACTTCGGGCCAATCGAGCGGGCTGCGCCGACGGCCTGACGTCTTCGTCTGAAAAATCCGTGGAGACCGGCGCCTGGCTGGGCTCACGCTGACCACTTGGTTAAGCTGCCTGGCCGAATCGGTACCGCTGCGCTTTCTGCATTTGTTCTCGCCGGCGCGGCAACCGTTCCCATCCCGCCAGGAGATCGTATGATCCAACGCATCAGTCACATCGGATTCGTCGTCTCGAGCATGGATGACGCCCTCGCGCTCTGGTGCGATCGCCTCGGGATGCGCAAGTGCGCAGAGGCCGTGTTCGAGGTCGAAGGCATCCGCAGCGTCTTCGTGTCCGTCTCCGGCGAAGTCGGCGAAATGTGCATCGAGCTGATGGAGCCGCTCGACAAGAACGACATGACGAACGCCGTCGCACGGCGCCTGGCGACCAAGGGCGAAGGTTTCTACCACCTCGCGGTGGTCGTGGACGACGTGGATGCCAGCGGACGGCTGCTTCGCGATCGCTCGTTCGATCTCATCGATCGTCCGCCGACGGGCAACGCGAAGCAGGGCCGCTGGCTGATCCGCCCGCGCGAAGCCGGCGGCGTGATGGTCGAGGGCATCGAAGAGTGGAAGGACGAGGGCCTGTGAGCGCCGGTCGCCTGGCGGGCCGCAGTGCCATCGTCACGGGCGCAGCCCAGGGAGAGGGTGGATCCGCAGACGACGGTCTGCAACGGTTGGAGCCTGGATCGCCGCTCGTGCGATAGAAGAAGAGCGATCCGCCGGCAGAGGATGGGAAGAACAAGCGCCGGCCCCGAACGATCGCCCCCATGACTCTTTGCGACGGCGAACTGTCCGCTCAGGCCGCGCTATCGTTCCAGCGTGCGCCGCAAATCCCAGTTCACGGTAAGGTCGAGGACCTGAAGACCCCCGCCCGCCGTCGGCTGCTCATCGTGCACGAGCGTCGACTTGCCGGCGAAGTGGCCCGGATCGTCCGGCAGCGGTGTCAGGAGCGACAGCCCCGATACGGCGATCAGATACCCGATGCCTTCGACAACCTGTTGCGTGTCTTCAACGGAATCCGAGCCCCCGTCACACTTCTGCGCTGCATACGTGATCGGGGCACCGAAGGAGTGCGACTGTTCCGCAGGTGTGAAGGAAAACGACCCGGCAGCTGCGGGGAACGCGTCGAACGTCGTCTTGGCGCTGCCGCTTCCGTTGCCGAATTCGGTAAAGGTCGAAGTCCCGCAGCCCTGCTCCACGGTCGTCGTGACGTTTTCTACCGAATGGTCGGCTTGCCAGGTGGCGGTGAGCTCCTCGCCGGGGTAGGGCTGTTCGACGGGAGCGGTGCTGATGACGGTCCAGGTCTGCTCTTCGTGCTCGTGCCGGTCGATGATGCTCGAGGAAGTCGGGGTAGACGGCTCCGAGTGCTCGTCGAGGGTCTGGACGAATCGGATCTGGCCGGTCCAGCCTCCGGGACAGAAGGACTTGGTCTCGACTTTGTACTGGGCGTTCACCTTTCCGTCGTGCCTGCGGTCGTCGTTCGACAGGACCAGGTAGAATTCGCTGATATCATCACCCGCATCGTCCCTGCAGAACTCGAAGATCGGGCCGGGGACCTTGCGCCGTTCCCAGTTCGATCCGACCCTGACGATCGCATCGATCGGGAGGTGTTCGGCGTTGGGAACGTCGCTTACGTCAATGCGCACGTAGCGTGTGAGGTCGTCGACCAGATAGCGCTCATGCTGGACGAACAGCGGGTCGACCTCGGCCCAGCGCTGGAAGTTCCTGTCCGGCAGAAGCTTGACGGTGGGCAGAAGCACTTCGGGCAGGAGGTTCTTGGTGCGGGCCGGATCGAGGTCGGAGAACATCGGGGAGACAGGCTTGCCGGTGAGTTCCACGTTGAGGTCGCGCACGCCGAAGTCCCGGAAGTGATCCTGGAACGACAGGATCGAATCGAGGTGGGTATCGAGGTCCTCCTCCGTGCGGGCTGCCTGGCTCTTCGTCCAGATGTCCAGGACCGGCTCTATACTGTCGGCCTCCTGCTGCACGAACTGCAGATAGAGTGCTGCCTCATACTCGAGCCAGCTGTCGGTGACCTGTAGCCCAGCATCCGGTTCATACCGGCGGTCGTTCTGGAAGTCACTGAAAGTTCCGCTCCTGCGCTCGGCGTCGTCGATCGGGAAGAATCCGAAGCTCGCCCATTCGGCTGTCGCTTCAGCGAGCCACGTGCGGTGTTTGCTTGGAGTTCCCGGTGGCGTCGGCCCGCACACCACGGCGAAGACCTCCACGTTGAGTCCGAACTGGTAGACGTGGAACAGTTCGTGATCGAGATCCGCGCGAAATTTCGAAGGCTCGTCCGGCTCCGGAGCTGTCGTGGGGACTGCAGTCGCGTTGATCTTTACGTAGCCGCTCGAGGTGAGCGCGCCGCCACGTTGCCAATCACAGGGACCGGCGAAAGCCGACGACGCGATCGCCGTGGAGGAGATGGGATTGCAGACGCCGCCTCGAAGCCTGCATTCGTTGGGTCGAAGCATGTAGATGTCGATGCGATTGCGGGGTTCGGGACCTGTCGGATCGTCGTCTGGTCGTGGAGGCCCCAGTTCCGGCGTGAACGCCGCGTATACTTCCTCGGCGACCGTGCCGACCACCAGCCTGCGCGCGCCATCGACCGGCGCAGTACAGTGGCCGTCGAACTGGTTCGGGGCTGTCTCGCAGTCGGAATCATCCCGGCATGGTGTCGTATTGGGCAGGCCGTGGTCGCAGTAGCCAGTGTTGCAGGACCAGACGACAAAGTGCTCGGTCTCGAAGTAGCCCCAGTCGGCAACGCCGTTGACCATGGGGCAATTGACCGGCGGCGGCGTTTCGGTCGGCGTTCCGTCCGCCAGGAGCCCGGCCGCGGCCGGAGGCTCCGTCGAGTAGATGCTAGTCGGGTCAGTGGGTCGCACGAGGTAGGGCGCGATCGCTGTCTCGACGTCCGCCGGCAGTGTCGCGCGTACGAGCGACAGTTCGGCCAGAAGCGAGAGGTCCTCTCCGACCGAGCCGGAACCGTCGTAGGCCTCGGGCAGCTCAGGAGCCTGATTCAGGGCCCACACGCGATAGAGCAGCGAAGTCGGGTAGTCGATCTCCCCGTGCTCGAGCGCCCGGGCGATCAGCTCCTGACTCGTGGGCGGATGGGTCGCGACGGCCTCGCAGGTGCAGGCGGCCGTGCAGCGCTGGTCGGCCGCACAGCCGTCGAGTCCTTCGCACTCCTCTGCACCGTCGCGCACCCCGTTGCCGCAGCCCTCCGGTGCGGGAATCGTCGTCGTGGTCGAGCATCCGAGGCATGTCAGCGCGACGGCCTGCCCGACGGCGGCTTTCAGGGTCAGAAGGGCGTCGGACGCGGTCACGGTGCCGTTTCCGTTGACGTCGCAGACGCAGGGCTTCGCATCGCAGGAGGAGACCGACCCCACTGCCTTTTTCAGGACCGCGAGCGCGTCACTGGCGGCGGGTTTGGTTCCCGCAGACTGGGGCTGGCCACAAGCACCTTCTGCCGCGACGGCGTAGAACGGCGAAACGATGACCAGGAACAGCGCCGCCATCGGCAGCACTGCACTTCGGACAATCCTGCGGTCTCGGTTCATCGCTCCTCCGGGAGAAGCAGTTCACGCTGCGGTCGGAAGTCGCGACCGTGGCTCTCAAGTCTCCCCCAGTGCAAGCGCCGTTTACGATGGAATCGGAACGGCCCGGAACCGCCGTTCGTGAACGACCGAACCATGGCCCCGGCTGAAACAGGACTCGGTCGCTGTGGAATCCTTGGCGGAAGACGGGACGCGGCGGGGACCTCCTCCCAAAAGCGGGACACCACATGGCTGGAGAATTCCCTCCTGGAAGCGCGGGCCGGCCGCCGCACGATCCATGGTCACCGGCCCAGGTAAATCGTGATGAACACGTTGCTGCCCGTCACGATGGTGTTGTCGCTTTCCCAGTCGGACACGTCGATGTCGATCTCGGTCGGCGACGCCGCCGTGACCGTATCGTTGGTGACACCGTAACTCGCTGCCTCGGCGGTCGTCTGCACGACCACCTTCGATACGTCGATGTCGGATGGGTATTTGCCCATGAACTTGACCGTGTGGTAACCGGGAGCGTTGACCGATGCCGTCACGCTGGCCGTGCCTCTGCCACCGAACGTCACGATGGTGCCGTCGGCGTTGACCTTGGCATAGCCCACGGGTGTTCCTTTCTTCGCGACCGATGCGACGGTGCTCGCTGCGGCCGGCAGCGCGCCCGCGATGACAGCGCACGCGAACAGTATCGAGATCGCGAATGCCTTCATTTTCGGGTTCCTCCCTGTTGGTGTTTGCAAAAAACTCTCGTCGTTTGTGACGAGCCCCACGTCGCCCGCGCCGGCGCGACCTCGCGCTCGTATCGGGCCGCCGACCGCAACACGAGGGGGGGCGAGCCGTCAGGCCGGGAGGGACACGCAACGGTCCTGCCCACCGCGCGATGGCGGGTCTCGCCGCGGAAGCGGCCGGCGTGGGCGCGGGGTGCTCATTGGTGCGCTCGAGCCCTGCGAAAGCGTCGAGCGTGGCAGTCCGTTTGTGAGTGTTCCTGCGTAGTGAGGCGCCCTACCGCTTGCGAGGCTTCGAGGACGCCTTCTCGAGTACCTCGAACTGCACTCGTATCGGCGCGCCGACGCGGAACGCCGATGCGAGCAAGACCGTTACTCCTTTACCAGCGTCGCGGTGATAGTGGCAGTGAAGCCGAGCCCCATCCCCGCGCTCGTGGGAATGAGCCGGAATCGCCCGGATCGATCCTGCAAACCGGACTCGACTCCTGCGACCGCTTTCGGGTCGCCGCTGAGACACGCCCCGACTCCGGCGCTCGCGGCGATGTCGGCCGCCGAGTTCGTGCCCGGGCAGTCAGCCGGAACATCCGGCGGCGACTGCAGGAGACTTCGTGCTCGGCGAGTCATCCGCGGGGCCGGCCATTGAGGCCGATCCCGCGGCCGGTCGCCGGGGACGTGGCTGGCTTCATCCGGACCCTATCGTCCCCACGGAATCGAGAGATGCCGGGATCGGTCCGGTACCTTAGTGAACATAGTCACATCTCGGTTCGAACCCCACGTGGCAAAGCTGCCAGGGGTTCCTTCTTTCCGCCCTCTCACGCACGGCGGCTGTCCGCGCGTCGCAATTCTGACGACATCTTTTGCCGGATCTGACAATCGGCTGGCAGCGGCACTCGCATAAGTCCAGCAAATTCAGCTCCCCGGCTACGCCAACCCGGCCGGTCGCATGCGGCACGCATCGTGCTGAACAGCGCAGGGGGAACCACTCCTGAGTGGAATCGCCGTCGCCCGAGACCGGAAGGAGGTTCTTGCCGATGCCACCGCAACCGTTTGCCGGTTCCGCACACGCTTAGTTTCTCGGCTCGTCACGAGCACGGCGGTCGCTGGATCGCTGTTTCGTGACACGCACTCGTTGCCCGGCGCTTGCCTGCTTTACGGCGGGCGCGCGCATCGAAGGGGAAGGTGCGTGCCATTTTTCACAGTGGAAGCTCGCTGCAGCGCGTACGCCGGCAGCGGGGACCGATTCTCGGCCCGCGCCAGCGCCGGCGCGCTCACGTGTTCCACATCGCGTGAGCGCAGCTGCCCGTCCAGTGCCGAAAAAGGAGTAGGACCATGCCCAATTGCCGGAAGCAGAAAACAGCCACCGACGACGCACAACCGTGCGTCCGTAGAGGGTTCGCTTCACGACTGCAGCGTCGCGAGGCGCTCGTCGCGAAGAGAAACCGTCTGTTCTTTCAGTTGTGCGCAACCGTCGTTACCACGGCAGCATTCCTCGCGCTCACCGCCGCTTCATCGTCGGCGGCGGCAGATCGCTACGTGAACCACACGGGAGGCGTCAACGCTCCGGGCTGCACGAGCGTCGCAAGCCCCTGCCTTACCATCAACTACGCACTCAGCCAGGCCGTGGCCGGGGATACCATCCACGTCGCCGCCGGAACCTATGCCGAGAATGTTTCGATCGCCCTGAACAACATTACGCTGCAAGGCGCAGGAGCCGGCACGAACCCGGCGCTGCATACCATCCTGGAGGGGACCGGAATCGGTGCCTCCCCGGGCATCTGGGTCCGGGGCAGCAAGACCGGCGTCTCCATCCTCGACCTTCGCGTGCAGAACTACGCGAGCAACTCCGGCATTTTCGGCGAAGTCGGCAACGACAACCTGACGATCGACGGCGTGGACACGGTGGCCAACAACACCACCAATGCCGTCAACGGGGGTGGCATCTACCTGAACGGACCCGTCCAGAACGTGCTGATCAACAACGTGCTCTCGGACGGGAACAAGAGCCGCGGCATCGTCCTCTGGAACGGGTTCAAGAAGAACATCACGATCACCAACTGCACGGTGACGAACAACAACTGCTGCGGCATCGAGCTGCAGGACGGCACGGCGTCCGGCGTGACCATCCAGAACAACCTCGTCCATGACCAGACAGACAGCGGCATGTCCACGCTCGGCCTGACCAGCGGCGCGGGTCCCAACATCATCTCCGGCAACACCGTGCGCGACAACGGGCGCTTCGGGATCGAAGTGAAGATGCCCAACGGAACCGGTCTCGAGAGCGGCGACGGCAGCATCGTCTACCGCGACAACCTCGTCGAGCGCACCGTCGCGACGCCCGTCGATGCGCGCGACGTCGCCGGTATCGCGGTCTACCGCCGCGCATGGACCGTGGGGCAGGGCTATGCCGATATCCCGAACGGCGTGGTCGTCAAGGAGAACACCATTCGCGGCTTCCAGCAGCCGAGCACAAGCGATGGTTTCGGCATCGTCGTCGAAGGCACCAACATGAAGGTGCTCAACAACACGGTGACCAACAGCGACGTCGGGATCCAGATCCAGCAGGGACACCTTCCCTACACGGCCAATGCGGCGGTCGACGGCGACCAGTCGAACCTGGCCGATGCCGACTTCGGCCGCGGCAACTCGCCGACCACCTCGGGCACCATCGCCTTCAACAGCGTGGCGGGAAACACCGTCGGTATCCGAAACGTGAACGTCGCCGCCTCCAGCGCCATCCAGACCTGCAACTGGTGGAACAACATCTCGGGCCCGACGGCGGCATCCAATCCCGGCGGCAACGGCGCGGCCAAGACCGGCAATGGCGCCTTCGCGCCGTGGCTCGTCAACGGCACCGATGCGGACCCCGCCACCGAAGGCTTCCAGCTTCCGGCGTCGATCACCGTCACGCCGACCGGCGCGCCGAACGCAGCCGACAACAACTTCACGCGCCTCGCCAACGCGGTCGAATGCGCGGTCGACAACCAGACCGTCAACGTTTCGGGCATCTTCAGCTGGACCGAGCCGAATGCATCGGCCCGCTGGGCAAAGGGCATCGACGACACGCCCGGCACCGATGACGACTACTGGATCCAGATGCCGGCCAACGTCGACGGCGTGACACTGACGGCGGCGAGTCTCGGCGCGGGCACGATCAACGGTCCCGGCGACCTGCCACTGGTCGATCTCGAAGGCTTCATCGGCGCGTGCGACGGCGGAACCCACCAGAACTGGACGATCTCGAACCTGGAGATCAACGACATGGATCTCGGGATCGGGTTGTTCGGATGCGGACCCTCCAACGCCTACAACGGCGTCACCCTCACCCACAACCATATCCGGGTTGCCACCGACCTGAACGCCTCGTTCGCGCCTGCCGACGTCGACCAGAACATCGGCATCCACTTCTCGTACGGCGTGGACCAGATGATCTCGAACAACCTCATCGACATCCCGGGCAGCGGTGTGAGCGATTCGGCGACGGGCAACTACGCGTCGTCGGTCGGCATGCAGTCGAACACGAGCGGCGGCTCGGTCTACGACGGCCTGATGATCCAGGGGAACACGGTCGAGGTCCTCGGCAACCAGTACGCCGCCAATCCGGAAACGATCCTGGGCATCTGGGAGAACTCGCACGGGCACACCGGAAACGTCACGGTCGCGAACAACCACTTCGTGAACCTCGGCAGCGGCAACAACCCGGCGCTCAACCTCGAGCGCGCGTTCCGCGTGACGTCGCACTCGGGACCAACCAGCACGGTCACCTATTCGGGCAATACCGTCTCTGGCGCCAATCTCGGCTTCCAGTGGATCGCCGGCTCGGACTTCTCCGCGCAGCAGCCGATCGATTTCACCGGCAACGTGATCGACAACGTCGCCACCGGCGTGCTCGTGCAGTCCAACGGCAAGGCGGACATGACCTACAACCACATCACGAACGCGGCAACCGGCATCAGCGTGGTGAACGGATCGGTCGTCAACCTGGAATGCAATGCGCTGCTGACGAACGCGACGGCGATCGTGGCGCCGAGTGCCGGCGTCTCGGCCGACCAGAACAACATCTCGGACAACGGCGTCGGGATCGACGTAGTGGCGAACTCCGGCAGCGGAACTTCGGTATTCGGCCCGACCAATCGAATCGCCGGTAACAGCACCTTCGGTGCGCGCAACGTGACACCATTCACTATCAGTGCCTCGGGCGACTGGTGGGGCTGTCCGACAGGCGCCAACACCGGCGTGTGCGATGCGACGTCCGGATCGTTCAACACCAGCGGCTTCCTCGCTACCAGCCTGAACGACACGGACGGCGACGGGTACCTCGACGGCGTCTGCGATCCGGACAGCGATGCGGACGGCGTGCCCAACGCGATGGACAACTGTCCGACGGTGCCGAACCCCGATCAGCTCGACTCGGACGGCGATCTGGCCGGCGATGCCTGCGATCCGTGTCCGCATGACCCGCTCGACGACGTCGACCACGATGGTGTCTGCGGCGACGTCGACAACTGCCCGACCGTTGCGAATCCGAGCCAGACGGACGCCGACGGCGACGGCGTGGGCGCCGCGTGCGAGAGCTGCGATGCGGATCCGGCCAAGACCGCGCCAGGCTCCTGCGGATGCGGCGTGGCCGACGTCGATACCGACGGCGATCTCACGCTCGACTGCCATGAGACCTGCCCGACGGATCCGACCAAGACCGCGCCGGGGCAGTGCGGATGCGGCGTGCCCGACACGGACACCGATGGCGACGGAACGGCCAACTGCAACGACCTCTGTCCGGCCGATCCCGCAAAGGTGACGCCGGGCCAGTGCGGATGCGGCACCGCCGATACCGATAGCGACGCCGACGGAACGGCCAACTGCAACGACCTCTGTCCGGCCGATCCCACAAAGGTGACGCCGGGCCAGTGCGGATGCGGCGTGGCCGACACCGATACCGACGCCGACGGAACGGCCAACTGCAACGACCTCTGCCCGGCGGATCCGGCGAAAACGGCCCCCGGTCAGTGCGGATGCGGCACGGCCGACACGGACACCGATCACGATGGAATCGCGAACTGCGTCGACGCCTGTCCTCTCGATCCGCTGAACGATGTGGACGGCGACGGAGTCTGCGGCAACATCGACAACTGCCCGACCGTTGCCAATCCCGACCAGGCCGACATCGACGGCGATGGCATCGGCAACGTCTGCGACACTTCCGATACGGCAGGATCCCTGCAACTGAGCCAGGTCGCGATCAAGGCCGGCGACTCGACAACCGGCAAGCTCGCGAAGATCCGCTTCAGCGGTCTCGTCGTCGATCCGGCGGGCGTCGCGCTCGAGGACGACCTCGCGCTCGGTGATGTGTACCTGACGGTCACCGCCGGCACGTTCACCGGGACAATCCCTCTCGGCACGTGCACGGTGGCCGGTGGACGGATCAAATGCCGCAACGACGTGGCACACGTGCGCGCGCTGTTCTCGCCGGTGGTCCAGGGCATCAACAGCGTCCCGAGCACGTGGAAGCTCAACGTCATGCAGAATCAACTGACGTCGACGGCAACACCGGTCGGGCCGGCGACGGTCAGCCTGGTTCAGCCGACGCCGTCGATCACGCGAAGCGACGACATCTCGGCATGCAACCCGACGCCGTCGGGCCTGAGGTGCCGCGAGCACTGAGCCTGCTGCGATGCGCGACCGGACACCGCAAGGTGTCCGGTCGCGCGCAGTGTGGAAGATTTCCTGGAAAGAGGCGTCCGCCGGCTGCGGCGCGCGGCGGGGCGTCACTCCCGCGAAGCGTCTGCTTCCACAAACGAGGGCGTCGTGCGCAAGGTCGTCAACGTCTCTTCCGTCTCCGGGTTGTTCGGCGAACCTGCGCGCCGTCTACCTTTTCTGCATTCCCGAATCCGACTTCGTTACCGGAGAAGTGCCCGTTGCTTCCGGCGCCTGCGCACCTGAGAGCGCTGTTACGGAGTCGGACGAACGCTGCGCCCGATTCGCAAGACCAGCCAGACGACCAGGTAGATGATTGGCGAAGCGGGTAACGTCCCGAGAAGCCATCCGCCATAGCCGATGCCGGGGCTGTAGATGAACGCCGATCCCACGACGATCAAGACGGTGATCGCCAGTGGCGAAGCTTTCATGGTTGTTCACTGTGCGCAGGACGTCCCACCGGATTCTACGCCGCGGAAGCTTGATCGCGGCGACGACGACGTCCCGCGCCACCTCGAGCTCGCCTCGGAATGTTGCTGGCAGGTACGGCAGTGCCCGCTGCTCCTCACCCACCGCGCTGTTTTCCCTTCGCCGTCAGCACGAGCGGAGTCATCGACTGCGGCGGAGAGTTGTAGACGTCGGCGATGAACGCCGAACAGATCAGCGCCTTTCCGGTCGAGACGACCCTGGCCGAGCCGACACTGAGGAACATCGGGGGCGTCGACAACGGGTGCGTCGAGAAGAACGACGACTGGATGTTGTCCTGCGTGGAGAACATCACCGTGCCGCCCGCCGGTGCCGTCACCGCCGCCGCGTTCGCGTCGTTGCAGGGGTTGCCGCCGGCATCGACGAACAATTCGACGCTGATCGTGACGTCGCTGCTCGACGTGTTCGTGCACGAAAAGATCGTCGCGAGACCGCCCGCGTTGACCACGCCGGAAACGGCGTAGTTCATCACCGATCCCTTGCCGCCGAGTGTCGGAAGCGGGCTGTCGATCACCCCCGCGTACGAAACGCCGGCCACGACAAGCAACGCCAGAGCGGGAATCAGCGAAGATCGATGGAATCTGCCTGTGCCGTTCATCGCCGTTCCTCCTCAGTGCTCGAAGTTCGACCACGCGTCGGGCACCGTGCCGCCCGCCGTAAGGTCGCCGACGCCCAGTGCGCTGACCACGTGCCCCCACGAGTTCGCACCACCAAGCGCATAACCGGAAACACCCGGAGGACAGGCGACGGCGTTGCGGACTACGAGGCAGCGCGTCGTCGTGTTCTCCAGCGTGATGGCCGTGCTCGACGAGCCAGGGCAGTGATTGCCGTCGACGAGCACACGCGACGCCCCTCCCGAGATGAGAATCGCGTTCGTGCACCGGCCGGCGTGGTTTTCCTCGACGGTGACGTCGACTCCCGCCACCTGGATGCCGGTGGTGCAGTCGCTGGCGTCGTTTTCGGCAACGACGCTGCTGTGGGATCCGCTCGACGGGCTCACGAAGTATCCCGTCGGGCAGCTGCAAACGCGGTTGCCGGTGAGGATTCCTCCGCCGCTTCCGACGCTGATGCCGGTCCCGTCGTTGTTCAGGACGAAATTGTCTTCCATCGTGCAAGGACCGGGCGAGGACAGGCCGCCTCCCGTGCTGTCGATGACGACGCATTCCTCGATGATGCCGTCGCGATCGACCGACAACTGCCCGTGCGTGCAGGCGAGCACGCTGCAATCGTCCATCGTGCCGCCGGCTCCGAGCGCGCAGGCGCCGAGCCCGGCCGAGCTCGTGCTCGCATCGCAAAGATGGAACCAGACTTCCTCGCAGTAGCAGTAGAGGGAGTTCGACAGGTTGATGCAGGTCTGCTGCCAGCCCGAGAAGCCGAGGTCGTAGATGCCGATGCACTGTTGTGGGCTCGGCGTGCGAATGCACTCTCCGGTGCCCGGCGCCCCGACCATGATCCATCCGTCGCCTTCGATCTCGACGTGGTCGCAGAGAACTTCGACGCACGCCTTGCCCGGCACGCCGGTAATGTTGGCGACCATGTAGTAGACGCCGGGATCGGTGATCGAGAACTGCGCCGTCGGCGTGCTCGGGCAGCTCGTGATCGGCTTTCTCGCTTCCGCGAGGCCCTCGTCGGTGAACGCGATCTTGTTGTAGATGTTGTTCATCGTCGGTCCCGTCGGACCGAGCGGCCCCGGGTCTCCGCACGATGCAGCGCGCGCAGTGCGCGCCATCGCCAGCGCGCCGGCCGCGCCGATGCCGGCAAGCAGCATTCGTCGTTCGCGATCGTATCCCATGGTCCCTCCAGGTCGCTCGGACACGGGAATGCCCGGCGTTGTTCGGAGCGCGAAGGCTCCCTCCGCACTCGCGTGCGGCTGGGATCGTACGTCCCCGGCAATCGCAGCGTCAACGACTCACACGACGATTTGTCACGCGCGGCGAATCAATCGTGCGTGAGTCGACAATGCGGACGATGAGCGACGATCACCCACCATTCGAGGGGTGAGATTTGTTCCGGATACGCGACTCGTAGTCGTTGAACGACTGTTCAGTGGCGTTGATGACAGTCGACGCGACGATACGAGACGTTGCGCACGAGCCTCCTCCGGCAGTCCGCGCAGCAACGCCGCCAGATCCTTCCTCCGCCGAACCGGTTGAAGAACCCGACCTCGAGCGCAGGACATCGTCGTCGCCGACCCGGCCTCGCGAGCTCGGCAACAGGTTCCGGCGCGAGGAGCGACCCCGTCAAAGGGATATATATAAGGATCACTGCCGCGGTTTCCCCCTGATTCCTCCCCAGACCACGGGCTGCAGGCGTCGATGAGTGTAGTTTCCTTCACAAAACCAGCCTCCATCGGCCTGTCGGCAGCCTCGTGACGGCAATGCCCCTGACAATACCTGTCGGCAGCGCGGTGATCCGCGCCAAAATGTTTGACGGAACGGAGACTTAGGCCTAGCCTTCCACCGGACTCCCGGGAGCTGGTTCCCGGCGGGCGGGGAAGGAGAACTCGATCATGGCCAGATTCCTGTGGACGCTCGCGAGCGTCTCCGCAATGACGTTGATCCTGGGCACCGCGCCCGCTGCGCGCGCGGCCTCTTGCGGCAACGGCGTCGTCAACAACACCGAAGAATGCGACGACGGTAACGCCACCAACGGCGACGGCTGCAGTGACACCTGCACCATCGAGAGCGGCTGGGCCTGCGTAGGCACCAACCCATCGGTCTGTAACCTGATCGTTTGCGGCGACGGCAAGGTCCAAGGCACCGAGCAGTGCGACGGCGGCGGCTGCTGCAACAGCGACTGCACCTTCACCAGCGCGGCCACGACCTGCCGCGGCTCGGCCGGCGTCTGCGACCCCGCCGAGTCCTGCACCGGTTCCACCTCCGCCTGTCCTGACGACGCCAAGAGCAACGCCGTCTGCCGCGCATCAGTCGGAGTCTGCGACACGGCGGAATCCTGCGACGGAACCAACAATAACTGTCCGGCAGACGCGAAGAGCAATGCCATTTGCCGTCCGTCCTCCGGTGTCTGCGATCTCGGCGCCGAGACCTGCGACGGCACGAGCAACAATTGTCCGGCCGACCAGGCTGCACCGGCGGGCACGCTGTGCCGCGCGTCGCTTGGCGTCTGCGACCCGGCGGAGACGTGCAACGGTACCTCGTCGCAGTGTCCCGCCGATGCCAGGAGCACAGCGCTTTGCCGCCCGTCGGCCGGCGTCTGCGACCCCGCAGAGACCTGCGACGGTTCCGCCGCCGCCTGTCCGGGCGACGCCAAGAGCAGCGCCGTGTGCCGCGCATCGCTCGGAGTCTGCGACCCGGCAGAGTCCTGCGACGGGACCAACAACGCCTGTCCGGCCGATACGAAAAGCTCGGCCGTATGCCGCCCGAACTCCGGCGTCTGCGATCTCGGCGCCGAGACCTGCGACGGCACGAGCAACAATTGTCCCGCCGATCACGCCGCACCGGCGGGCACGCCCTGCCGCGCGTCGGTTGGCGTCTGCGATACGGCGGAGTCGTGCGACGGCACCTCGTCGCAATGCCCCGCGGATGCGAAGAGCACGGCGCTGTGCCGCCCGTCGGCAGGCGTCTGCGACGTTGCCGAATCCTGCGACGGTACCAACAACAACTGCCCGGCGGACGCGAAGAGCAACGCCGTATGCCGTCCGGCGGTCAATCCGAATTGCGACGTGGCCGAGTCGTGCGACGGAACCAGCGTCGACTGCCCACCCGACCAGCTCGTCAACTGCTCGGACAACGACAACATCGCGTGCACCTCACCGACCTGCCTGGCCGACGGCGGCTGCTCGATCATCGACAATTGCGTCGAGATCTGTCGCGGCGCCGGCTTTTGGCAGAACCACAGCGGCGAGGAGAAGGACGGCGCGAACGTCGGGCAGGACGTGCTCGATGCCGGCGGCTCGATCGAAGTCTGCGGCCAGACCATCGACACGACCGCCGACCTCGGCAACCTCGACGACCTGCTCGAAGGTCTCTGCATCCGCGTGCAGGGCGTCAAGCAGCGCCAGCTCTACCGCCAGCTCATCACGACGGCGCTCAACTGCCAGATCAGCGAAGGCGGCACCTGCGACCAGATCACCGGCCGCTTCCTCACCGTCAAGTTCAGCGACTGCAACGCGCTGTGCGCCGGCGATCCGGTTGACGGTGGCCCGACGCTGCAGGAATGCGTCAATCAGCTCGAATGCTTCAACGGCGGCGGCCGCATCGAGAACGGCGTGTGCGCCACGGGCACCTGCGCAACGGATACCGAAACGTTCTGCGGCAATGATTCCGGCGACTGTCCGGACATCGACGGGCAGCCCCAGGCGTGCGTGAGTTTCGACGGCAACTGCGCGAGCGCCCAGCTCTGCAGCCAGGATCTGGACGCTCCGGCGCAGATCTGTCCGAAGGTCCGGGCCGCCTCGAGCCCGCAGACCTGCCATGACGCTCGCCTCGACGGCTGCACGATCGACAGCTGCCAGTGACACGGACGTACTGACCCCTGGCGGTGCCCTCGCACCGCAACCGACGGGCGGAGCTGCGATGCGGCTCCGCCCGTCGCCGTTTGCGGGTCCCGCTCGCTAGCGGGTTGCGTCCGCGTGACGACTTCCGCGGTATCCCTCCCTCCCCGTGGCGATGCGCGCAACAGCCTGCATTTGGCGAATCCGGTTCTCATGATAGATACCCCGCCGTCCGCCGCCCCCGCGCGGCGCCTCCTCCCTTCCCGACGAGGCCTCCCATGTTTTCCCTCCAGACCATCTTCGGCAAAGGCGACAAGTTCTACGGCCTGCTCGAATCCAGTGCCGCCGCGTCCACCGAAAGCGCCCGGGCGCTGCTCGACCTGCTCGGCACGCCGCGCGCGCAGCGGTCCCTCGAGAAGTTCAAGCTGGCCCGCCAGCACTCCAAGGACCTCAACGCGAAGATCAGCGAAGAGCTGGTCAACACCTTCGTGACGGCGCTCGAGCGCGAGGACATCGAGACGCTCAACGGGGCGCTGTACCGCATTCCGAAGATCGTCGAGAAGTTCGCCGAGCGCTACATGATCGCGGCCGGGCGAATCGGCGAAGTCGATTTCATTCCACGCGCCGCGATGCTGGAGAGATCCAGTGAAGTGATCGAGGAGATGGTCGGCCAGTTCCGCAAGGGCTTCAACCTGGAGACCACCAAGAACCTGAACGACAGGATGCAGGCCATCGAGAACGAAGCGGACCGGATGATCCTCGAGCTGTACCGCGACAGCTACACGAGCGAGACCGACACGATGCGCTACCTGATCCTGAAGGACCTCTTCGAGATCCTCGAGCGCGGGATCGACCGCTGCCGCGACGCCGGCAACGTCATCCACCAGATCGTCCTCAAGCACTCCTGACGGTTACTGCCGGTGCTCTCGCTTCTGTTGCTGGTGATCGCAGTGGCCCTGGTGTTCGAGTACATCAACGGCTTTCACGATACCGCCAACTCGATCGCTACCGTCGTCGCGACCAAGGTGCTGACGCCGTCCCAGGCCATCCTGCTCGCGGCCAGCACCAATCTTCTCGGCGCGATGTGGGGCACGGCCGTCGCCAAGACGATCGCGTCCGGTCTCATCGACACGAACGTCGTCGAAGTCACTTCGCCGATCCTCATCTGTGCGCTGCTCGGCGCCATCGTCTGGAACCTGATCACGTGGTACGTGGGCCTGCCCTCTTCGTCGAGCCATTCGCTGATCGGCGGGCTTTGCGGAGCGGCGCTTGCCGCCTCGCACAACCGCTGGTCGGCGCTGATCTGGTCCCAGCCTGCCACTCCGTGGTGGACCGGAAAGGGCCTGCTCTGGAAAGTCCTGGTGCCGATGGTCACGTCTCCGGTGGCCGGCTTCGTCATCGGATTCCTCGTGATGGGACTGCTGTTCGCGCTGATCGCAGGCATGAGCAACCTCGGAGGCACCTTCGCGCGCATCGTGCGTACACGCCGCGTCACCGCCTTCTTCGCCAAGGCGCAGCTCCTGTCGGCCGGCTACATGGGATTCGCCCACGGCAGCAACGACGCGCAGAAGACGATGGGAATCATTGCGCTCGCGCTCGTCGCGGCCACCAGCGCGGGAGCGCTCGATCACGTTCCACCGTGGCTTTCTTTCCTTCGCCTCCAGGCAGACAGCGGCCACGAAATGTACATCCCGCTGTGGATCAAGCTCACCTGCGCAACGACGATGGCGGCCGGAACCGCGGCCGGCGGCTGGCGCATCATCAAGACGCTCGGTCACAAGATGGTCAAGCTCGACCCGATCAACGGCTTCGCCGCCGAGACCAGCGGCGCGAGCGTGATCCTGGTGGCTTCGTCGCTCGGCATCCCCGTATCGACGACACACAACATTTCGGCCGCGATCATGGGCGTCGGCGCCGCCAAGCGCTTCAACGCGGTCAAATGGACGGTCGTCGAACGAATGATCTGGGCGTGGGTGCTGACGATTCCGGCCACCGGATGCGTGGCGTGGTGCCTGGTCAAGGCATTGCAGATTGGCGGGTGGCAGTAAGGCCGGATGCGGCGCCCGGCTCGCGACGGGCGACGGGAGCTGTCCAGCAGCCCCGCCGCCGCATGCTTCAGGTCTGTCTGTCGGCCGGTTCCCTAAATCAACGTCGTCGTCGGCGTCGACAGCGTCGTGGTGGGTGAAGGTACAGTCGTCGTCGGCGACGTCAGTGTGGTCGTCGGAGAAGCCAGGGTCGTCGTCGTCGCTGCCAGCGTCGTCGTTGTCATCTCGAATTCCGTCGTCGTCGAGATGGCGAGCGTCGTCGTCGTGGCGCCGGGCGAGCCGCCACAACTCGCGCGACAGTCTCGCGCGGTGGTCTTGCAGATATCCGAAGAGCCTCGCGCGGTGGACGTACATCCGTCGATGCAGCCGTGGTGGCCAGTCCCCGCTGCGCAGCCCTGGATACAGGTGTTTCCGCCGGCAGCGACGTCATGTGCGCACTGGCCAAGAGCCTGGCCGCACTGTCCGAAACAGTCTGCCGAATTGCCGCCGGGCTCGCCGTCCTGGCCGTGGGAATCTCCGTCATCGACGGTTTCCCCGTCCGGCGTGTGCTCCCCCGGCGACCCGTCATCCGATATTCCGCCATCCGAGGTTCCGCCTCCGGAATTTCCTCCGTCCGTCGGCGGTTCGACGCTGATCACACCGTCCTTGCAGGTCTGGATGCAGCTGAAGACTCCACTTCGACACGTGTCCTTCGTCGTTGCGACGATGTCCATGCACCCGATCACGCAGCTTCCCATGTCTCCGCTGACAGCGTCCGTCAGGCATTGGACCTTGCAGTCCCGAGTTGCGGGGCGAACGGCTGCCGCGCACTGCTTCACGCTGCGGTGGCAAGTCCTCCAGCAGTGTTGCGCCGAAGCCTGCGTCGAAAGCGCGAGGAGGACCGCAATCGTGAGCAAAATCGCACGGCGCAGTCGGCGCATCGTAAGAGACGTTGTCATCGTCGATTCTCCTGTCGAGGGTGGTCGTTTGCGGAGCAATCTACAGATGGGAAAGAAGCTACACGGCAGTCGCCTTCCGGCAATACGTGTCACGACGATTCCTCGGCGCCTCCACCTCGGATGCGGGAACCGACGCACCTATGCGATGCGTGCCGACGGCGGTTTTTGAACCGGACGCACTCCGTTGCGCGACAGGCAGCGGCGCGCATCGGCGCGCATCGGCGCGCATCGGTCGGCGCGCATCGGCGCGCATCGGAAGGGTCGCCTCCCTGATGCGCAGGCGGCGGTCGGGCGCCAGATGGATCGCCGGGCAAAGCGGCCGACCACGCGCCGGTGCTTCGCGGGACTTTCGGGGTGTCGCGGATTCTGGCTGGAGTTTGACCGTTCCGTCTTCTATCGACCGCGCCCCAATTGTCTCAACCCCATCGGCGGGTCATGATTACGGCCGCTTCGATCGTCGGCGATTCGAACGATCTGGTGTCTATCGCGCAGGGGGTGTCCTTGAGAACTTTCGCTCGTCGTCAAGCTTCATCGCCGGTTTTCTCGCCACGCGCAGCACTCGTGGTGGCGCGCTCGATCATCCCCGTCCTGTTGATGGTCCCGGTGCTGGCAACGGCGCAGACCCGCGACCACCTTCAGTGCTTCAAGATCAAGGACAACCTGGCCAAGCAGGCATACACGGCCGACCTGACGACCGATACGGGCAAACGGGAGTACGAGCGGCACCTGCACGCCGTAGTGTTGGTCCGAAAAGAGTGGCCAGCGGGCCCAAGGAGTCCACGTGACCTCTCTGCTCATCCACGCGGGCCTTGGCCTGCTGACCATCGTCGCGTTCTTCTACTTTAACGCGCACCTGTTTCGCGGCGATTGGACCGGATCGAGCGCAACCTGGGTCGAGAGGGCGTACTGGCTGACGGCGGTCGTCTCGGTCTGCATCGGCTGGTACTTCAACACCCGGTACGTATTCACCTATCCCGCCGAGGCGAGCTGGGTGCATTTTACCAAAATGCTGTTCGACAACCCGGCCAGCGGCTCTGCCGGGCAGGACATGATCCTGACGAACGTGGTACTGTTTCCGCTGTGGACGATGATCGACGGACCTCGCCGCGGCCTGCGCGGCACCTGGGTCTATTTCGTGATGAGCCTGTTCACGAGCTTCACGTTCGCCGTAGGATTCTACCTGGCCGCGCAGGAGCGGCAGCTTCGCTGGAACGCCGCGCACGAAGGCTGATGCGATGAGCTTCGACTACGACGTCATCGTCGTCGGTGCCGGCCACAACGGTCTGGCGGCCACCGCCCTTCTCGCCGGGCGCGGACTTCGCGTTCTTTGCCTCGAGAAGAACACCTATCCCGGCGGCATGGCGGGTACGCGCGAGATCCTGACCGGTTGCCGCAACGACGTCGGCGCCAGTCTCCTTTTCCCGCTTGCCGACGAGATCGAGCGTGAGCTGGAGCTGGAACGATACGGCGTCGAAATGATCGACCTGCCGATCATGGCGTGCAACGTCAATTCGCGCGATGCCCCTGCGGCGGTCTTTTATTCGAGCCCGCTGCGCATGGCCGCCTACGTGCTGCGCCATTTCGGCGCCGGTGCGATGCTCGGCTTCGTCCGGTTGATGGCATTCTGCAAGTACCCGGCCAGCGTGATGCATCGATTCACGCCGCGCAGCCTGCCGCAGACGCTCGACGAGCTGCTTGCGAGCGCACCGAACGAGAAGAAACGACGCCAGCTGGAGCTCGTGTTCACCGGCAGCGCGATGGACCTCGTCAACCGGTTCCTGCCCGACGAGCGGCGGCACCGCACGCTGCGTGCGCTCGTCGCGTTCGCCGCAGTGCAGTCCACGTACAAGGGGCCGTTCACTCCCGGCAGCGCACTCTGCCTCGTCTACACGTTCGCCCAGAAAGACGGCGGCGGGCTGATGCGCCGCGTGCGCGGCGGGATGGGATCGCTGTCGGAGGCGCTGTGCCGCTCGATTGCCGACAAGGGCGGAGA
Organism: Candidatus Binatia bacterium; assembly: GCA_036493895.1. Lineage (NCBI taxonomy): Bacteria > Candidatus Binatota > Binatia (SeqCode) > Binatia bacterium. Next base: position 93,064 of record DASXOZ010000053.1, read on the forward strand.
AGTCCGGCTGAAGACGCCGGTTCGCCGCATCCTCGTCGAGGAAGGGCGCGCGGTGGGCGTCGAGCTTCGCGACGGAGCCCGACTGACCGCCAGGGCCGTCGTGTCGAACCTCGACAAGCCCGCGACGCTTTTCGGCCTCGTCGGGCGCGGAAACCTCGACGAGGAGACGATCCGGCGCATCGAGAACATCGAGCACCGCGGCGCGTACATGCACATGCTCTTCAAGCTGAAGCGCCTGCCGAAGTACGGGCCTCCGTTCGAGCACCTCAACGCCGATCCGCGCACGCGCTTCAACACGACGCTGGTGCCGGACCCCGACCTGCAGCAGGCGAGCTACGAAGCGTGCCGCCGCGGGGAAGTGCCGTCGCACCCGCCGGTGGGCATGCAGATCCCGACGGTAATGGATCCGGCCCTTGCGCCCGAAGGGTTCCACATCGCGACGACGTACGGGTTCTTTTTCCCGTGCGAGGCTGCGCGCGAGCATCGCGGCCCGCTGCGCGACCAGATGGCGGAGCGAATCCTGGATCGCCTGAGCGAATTCCTGCCCGACCTGCGCGACTGCATCGTCGAGCGCGCGGTGTTTTCCTCCGACCACTTCGCGGCGATGCAGGGTGCGACCAACGGCGATTTCACGCACGGTCTCATTCATCCGGAGCAGATGATCGGGGGGCGCCTGCTGGTGCCCGGCTCGGCGCACGCGACACCAATCGCGGACCTGTACCTGTGCGGAGCCTCGTGCCATCCGGGTCCCGGCGTGACCTTCCTGCCGGGGTATGGAGCGGCATACGAGGTGGCCGCGGCGCTCGAACGCCAGACGACGGTTGCGGCGCGCAGGGCGGCGTAGCAGGAGTCCACTTGCGCCGGCCTGTTCGAGGCCCGCATTCTTCGAACTTGCATCGTGCCGCGGCTACGTTCGTCCCTTCGATGCCCGACTCCTCTTCGGTCGACCCTTACGACTACTGGCACCGCCGCCTCAGCAGCACCTCGGACTGGCTCGTCCTCTCCGGGGACCTCGATCCCGTGCGTTCGCGGGCCGAAGCGCAGATCCGGCAATGGCGCCGGGCCGGCATCACTTCGATCCTCGACCTGCGCATCGAATGGACCGACGAAGACCTCGTTCGCGAGATCGCGCCGGAGTTGTCGTACTGGCACGTCGGCGCCGACGATGACGGCAACCCGCGCGACGATGCGTGGTTCGACGCAGGCCTCGGTGCGTGGCGCGACGCCATGACGAATCCTCACGCGCGAGTGCTCGTGCACTGCCACATGGGAATCAACCGCGGTCCGTCGATGGGGTTTCGCCTGATGCTGGCGAAGGGCGATGCACCGCTGGCCGCTCTCGACGCGATCCGGCGCTCGAGGCCGATCGCCGGGCTCGCGTATGCCGCCGATGCTCTCGACCACCATCATCGCAGCGTCGGCACCAGGCCTGCGGTCCGCGAGCGCGAGCTCGAACAGCTTGCGACGTGGATGCGAAGTCAGGGAATCGACCTGGACACGGTGGTGCGGCGCCTTCGCACGCGGATTTCATAAGCCGCGCGCCGGCGTCGCGAACGCCAAGCGTCAATCGCCCATTCCCGGCACGACTCGTCGCGCGTACGGCCACCGATGCGCGGCCGATGCTTCAGCCCTGGATTTTCTTCAGCAGCGCGCCCGCGTCATCGACGTTGCCGCCGATGTGCGCAGTCAGTCTCTGGCCGGAATTCGTTGCTTCCCGCTCTACCCTGGCACTGCCGTCGTAGAGCTTGCGCGCGACATCCTGCAGCGCGGGCTGTGTGGCCGCCCAGCCTTCGGCGTCGTTCGGCGCACGAAGCCGGTCGTTCGCGACGACCTCGACGCGATCGACGTGGAATCGCGATCCGGGCAGCGACGATTCCGCCGTCAGCGCCTGTACCGCAAGCAACCCGACGCGCAGCGTGTCCGCAAGCGAGACCGCGCCGGCACCGCCGCGCAGCTTTCGCTGCACGGTAAGACCCGCCTTGCCGTCGAAACGGTCGGCGAAAATGTTGTACTCGTGGCTGACGAGCAGCACGCCGGGCCCGTCCTTCACGTGCGCGTAGTCGGCGACGTCGATCAGCACCAGCGGAAGAGTCTTCTGCTGGATCCAGCGATGAAACACGGGAATGTGCGCCTCGGGATCAAAGCGCTCCGGCTCGCGCGCGGCGAACTTGACGACCCAGCGGTCAGTTCCCATCACCTGCCCCCATCCACTGTGCCCTAAACTGCCGGTCCTTCCAGCCTGCCGCGTTCATGCCTGCCGCGTTCATGCCTGCCGCTCTCATGCATGGCGCGTTCATGCGCCGAGCCTGCCGAGCGCACCGCCCGCGGTCTTCGATTCCATCATGCGCGCGTAGCACGCGTGGCACGCTTCGATGAAAAGCTGCGCCTCTTCCACGCGGCGGTGCGCCTCGTCGAGATCGCGCACCTTCGTGCCGTTTTCGGCGGCGGCCAGCAGGTAGCCCGACTCCTGGCGCCCGACGAAGCGGTCGAAGAAGCGCTCGTTGTCGAGGAAACGCTCGCGGAACAGCGGCAGCACGACCTTTGCATCGACCTTGACGTCGACATCCTCGAGCTTGAGCAGTCCCTGCGCAGCGCGGACCATCGCCTGAAACGCGAGCTCCGAAGCCTGGTCGGCGCGGTGCACGACCTGCTCGTCGTCGAGCAGCACCGAGGCATCGAACGCGAGGCTCTCGGCCTCGACGAGGCTGAACTCGGTGAGGCTGACGACCTCGCCGGCGCATTCGCCGACGCCGATGTCGCCGATCGTGTACTCGCGCACGTCGTGCCAGTCCACGTAGAAGTCGGGCCTGGCGTCGTGAGACGGAACGGGGGTCAGCGGGTTGAGCAGATCCTTGACGGCTTTCTTCCCGGTGCGTCCCACCCAGTCGCGGAATTTCTCGCCGTTCGTGCGTCCCTCCATGTAGCTCTTCAGCAGCAGGTCCACGGTTTCGGGAATCCGCTTGCTCGGCACGGCGCCGAGCGCGAGGCCGTAACTTCCGCCGTTGTTCTGCCACTCGCCGCCGAGGATCACCTGGAAATGCGGCACGCGGTAGGGACCGACGTTGCGCGAGCTTCCGTAGAAGCCGATGTCGGCCACGTGGTGCTGGCCGCAACTGTTCGGGCAACCCGAGATCTTGATGCGAAGGTCACGAAGGTCGGCGTCGAGCTCGAGCTGTCGCGCGTAAAGGCGCGTGCGAACTTCGGCCGCAAGTCCTCGCGAGCTTGCGACGCCGAGCTTGCAGGTGTCGGTGCCGGGGCACGTCGTCACATCCACGATCGATGCGGCGCCGGGAATGTTCAGCCCGATCCTGGCCAGCTCGTTGTACACTGCGACGAGATCCTGTTCGTGCACCCAGCGCAGGATCAGGTTCTGCTCGACCGTCGTGCGAAGCGCATCGCGCGTGAAGCGACGGATCAACCCGGCGACGGCGCGTCCCTGCTCGGACGTGAGATCGCCGAGCGGCAGCGTGATCGATACCGCGACGAATCCAGCCTGGCGCTGGGGATACGCGTTGGTGCGGCGCCAGTCTTCGAAACCCGGCGCGGGCTTCGCGCTGCCGTCGCTGGCCGGCTCCGGCAGGTGCTCGATCGTCGACTCGTGTGCGGTCGCCAGCCATTCGCTCCAGCGCGGGTCGGCCTCGAGTACCTTTCGCTCCTCTTCGACGAGGCGGCGGAACTCGTCGATGCCGAGCTTGGCGACGAGGAACTTGATGCGCGCCTTGTTGCGGTTCTTCTTCTCGCCGAGGCGGGCGTAGACGCGAGAGACGGCCTGGCTGAGAGGCAGCATTTCCGCCTCGGGCAGGAACTCGTAGAGGTCCTTCGCGATGTGCGGCACCGGGCCGAGCCCGCCGCCGACGACGACGCGGAATCCACGCTCCTCGCGCCCGTCCACCACGCGGGTGCGCGCGACGAAGCCGAGATCGTGAATCGTCACGAGGCCGCACGAGTACTGCTCGCAGCCGCTGTAGGCGATCTTGAACTTGCGCCCGAAGTCCTGGACGTCGCGGTGACCGAGCAGGAAGAACGTCTCGGCCTTCGCGTACGGCGAAATGTCGAACGCCTCGTCGCGGCAGATGCCGGCGAGCGGGCAGCCGGTGACGTTGCGAACGCTGTTGCCGCACGCTTCGCGCGTCGTGACACCGACAGCTGCGAGACGGCGCTGAAGATCGGCGCTGTCTTCGATGTGCACGTAGTGGAGCTGCACGTCCTGGCGCGTGGTCACGTGGAGGATCGCGTCGCTGTATTCCTCGGCGCACTCGGCAATCGCCTCGAGCTGTTCGGCGCTCATGCGGCCGAACGGGATCTTGATCCTCTGCATCCCGGGCGCGTCCCATTCCGTGTCGGGACCTTTGGTCAGTCCCTTCTGGGGGAAAGCCAGGTCCTGGGTCGCCAGCCCGTCGTGACGGCGACCGTTGTCGTAGCGCTGGCCGTAGGCGCCGCGGCGAAGGCGGACTTCGGCAAAGACGCGCTCCTCGATCTTGCGCTGCTTGCGCAGCTCCATCTGGTTTTCGAAGGCGTCGATCTCGTCGCGCCACTGGGCCGGAATGCGGTCCGCAAGCTTTTCGCGCCAGCTCGTCTCGCTCATGGTCTGTCTCCTACTCGGCGCGCCCGCTGTACGGGCGCTATGCTCGGCGCGCCCGTTACACGGGCGCTATGCTCGGCGCGCCCGTTTTCACGGGCGCCCTGTCCGACGTGCCCGCTGTACGGGCGCTATGGTCGCCCGCGGCTCAATCGGGACCGCCGGGGCCGGCCATTGTGCCTGCGCTCGCTTGAGAAGTCCCGCGGGGGCGGCGCTCGAAAGCGCAAAGCGCGATCTTCCGGGGGAAGGGCGGCGTCCGGATCCTCCGACAGAGCCCGGCCACGACAGCCCGCGGGTGCGAACTCGGTCCGATTTCGACGACGACAGTATCGGTACTTGCCGCCGGGGTTGTAGCGACCGTCACGCTGGCGGCGGCTCGCGTCATACCGCCTGCGTCGACCGCTTTGCGCCCGTGCTTCCCCACCACCGAGAGTCTGGAACAAGCCTCTGCCGCGTCCCGACTCGAGCTCGACGCCGACCTGCACTGCGACCAGGCCCTCGCCGATCCGTATCCGCTCTATCGTCGCATCCCCGATTTCGGTGCGGCGGTCTGGCTACCGGCGCACGGCATCCGGGCAATCGACCGCTTCGCCGATATTCGCGCCGCGCTGCTTGCCGATTCGGTTCTGCTGTCGGGGCACGGAGTCTCGTCCAATGCCGAGATCAATGCCCAGGCCGGGCGCGTCACGCTGACGACAGACGGCGACATCCATCGCCAGCTTCGCCCCGTCGTGATGCGACCGAGGACGCGGGCCATGCTCGCGCGCCGCGAGAACATCGAGCTCGGCAAGACGCAGCTCCGGCTGAGCAACGTGCTGCACGGCTACGGCAGTTTTCCCGCGCGCTTTTTGCAGGATTCCCGGAACCGCGAATGCGCGGCCGGCTCGTCCGCCCCGCCGCCGCCGAGTCCTTGTCGTGCCTTCGCCGTTGGAGTAAATCTGCGGCAATGAGCAAGGGCACATCGATCCGCGCCTTCGACTACGTCAACCATCCTTACGAGCAGGTGAGAGCGGCCCTTGCCGGCGACGCCCGCCGGCTTTTCCGCAGCGCGACGACGTCGGCCGCTGCCCGCGCGCGCACAGTGGCCAGCCAGCTTCGCGTCGATGTAGCGGGCATCGAAGTGGCCACCGACATCACGATTGCGGTGGAAAAAATCGAAGAGCGCGAAGAGTCCGCGGGCCCGGTCCCGGAGATCCGCCTGCATCTTACGTGGGAAGCTGCCAACTCGCCGCACCTGTTTCCGTTCATGCGCGCCGAGCTTGCCGCCTATCCGCTTACATCCACGGAAACGCAGCTCGATCTCTCCGGTAACTACCAGCCGCCGCTCGGCGCTCTCGGCCGCGCGCTCGACGCCGCCGTCGGACACCGCATCGCCGAGGCGTCGGTTCACCGCTTCATTACCGAAGTCGCCAATCATCTGAGGACCACGCTCGTCTGATGGCCGCCAAGCCGGATTTCCGCGACCTTCCGCTGTTCCGCGACCTTCCCGTCCGCAAGGACGCGCCGCCCGAATCGAACTGGGGCGTTTTCGGCGACGATGACGAGCTCGGGTGCCTGAACTTCCTCACGCCCGAAGGGGTCGTCGATGCCGCGCGCCTGGTACGCCGCGGCCGCGTGTTCCGCCTCGACACGCCGATCAACTACGCAAGGCCTCCCCTTTTCAGCCGCAGTCCGGCCCAGCACAAGATCATCAGCTTCGAGCCGTTCGGGCTGCTCGGCCACGACGATTCACTCGACAACTACAACACGCAGGAAGGCAGCCAGTGGGACGGCCTCGGGCACATCGGACACCTGCGTCACCGCGCGTACTATAACGGCGTCACCGACGACCAGATCCAGGACGGCACCGGCGGAAAGCTCGGCATTCACCTGTGGTCGAATCGTTTCGTCGGCCGTGCAGTTCTGATCGACGTTCGCAAGCATACGCACGACGGGGGGCGCGCAATCGATCCGTTGAGCAGCGCGCACTACACGCTCGCCGATCTCGAAGAGGCGCTGGCTGCGCAGAAGACCAGGCTCGAGCCGGGCTCGATCCTGCTGGTGCGCACCGGTTGGGTCGGCGCCTACATTGCAGCTTCCGACGAGCAGAAAATTGCGATGGCTCCGATGAGCGACCTCAAGGCCTGCGGCATCGAGTCCTCGAGCGGGCTGGTCGCGTGGCTCTGGGATCACCGCGTCGCGGCGATCGGCACCGATTGTCCGGCCGTGGAGCCCTGGCCTTGGTCCTTCCAGGACGAGAAGGCCCTGCATTACCGTACGCTGTCGCTGATGGGACTGCCGCTCGGCGAGCAATTCGTGCTCGACGAGCTGGCAGCCGATTGCGCGGCCGACGGCTGCTACGAGTTCATGCTGGTGTCGGTGCCGCTGCATCTTGAAGGCGGCATTGCGACGCCGCCGAACGCGGTCGCGATCAAGTAACCGCAGGCACAGCGGCAGACTGGCGCTCTGCAGCGCGCCGGTCTAGACCGGGGAATCGCGCGATGCGGCTCTTTCCACTGAAGAATTCCTGGCGGATCGTCGCCATCGTGTGCGCGCTGCACGCGGAGCCGGCCCGCGCGCAGGAAACGGCGGCCGAGGAGGTCGAGCTTCGCGCGGAAGTGTTGCGCGTGCTGCCGGTAGACTCGGCGCGGCGCGCGTTCGGAGAGGTCACGGCGCCTACCTCCGGAGAGGCGGAAATTTCCGGCCAGTACTGGGACGGCTGCCTGCGTGGGGCCGTCGAGCTTCCCGCCAGCGGTGAGCACTGGCAGGTGATGCGGCCTTCACGCAACCGCGCGTGGGGTCACCCGGCGATGATCCGGTTCCTCGAGAAATTCGCCGACCAGGCGGCAAAAGCGACGGGCTGGCGCGGGATCCTCATTGGCGACGTCTCGCAACCGCGCGGCGGACCGATGCTGACCGGGCACGCGTCCCACCAGATCGGTCTCGATGCCGACATCTACCTGCTGCCGATGCCGAATCGTGCGATGACGAACGAGGAAATCGAAAACCTGAAGTCACCGTCGCTGCTGCGCGCCGACCGCCGAGACGTCGATCCGAAGGTCTATGCGCCTGCGCATCTGGCGTTGCTTCGCGAGGCGGCGCGCCAACCCGAGGTCGAGCGCGTCTTCGTCAACGCAGGAATCAAGCGCGCGCTCTGTCGCGACGCGGAAAGCGATCGCGAATGGCTGGCCAAGATCCGCCCGGTGATCGGGCACGACTACCACTTCCACATCCGCCTCTACTGTCCGCCGGGCCAGGCCGGCTGCAAGGAGCAGGAGCCGCCGGCCTCCGGCGACGGTTGCGGCAAGGAGCTGGACTACTGGTTTTCCCCGGGGATTCTCGCCGCGAAGCCGTCGCGTACGGGAACGTCGATCTCGCTGCGATCGATGCCGGCGCCGTGCCAGCAGCTCGCCCGCGAGTCGACTCCTGCGTCCATCGCCTCGGTGTCCCACGATGCCTCTGTCGCAACTGCTGCCGGCGCATCGGCACACCGGCATACGAAGGCGACGAGCCGCAGCGCACCCGCGAAGTCGAAGAAAGCGAAAAGCTGAACGCGAGCCGTAGTGTCCTGGCGATGCGCCAGGCCCTCGAGTTCGTCAGGCCCGCGCGAGCGTGATCGCGCCTTCCGGGCAGGCCACCACGCAAAGACCGCACGCCTGGCAGTCGGTCGCCCGCGGCGTGTACGCGGTCTGCCATCCGTGCGCCACGCTGCGAAGCCGGCCGAACAGCGAAAGCGCACGATAATCCGCGTCGTCGATGTCGCATACCTCGAACACCTGGTACGGGCAGACCTCGACGCAGTCGTTTTTGCCCTCGCAGCGGGCGTGGTCGACGACGGGGACGAACGTGCCGGGCGCGGCGCGGCAGTTGTCGCCGGGCCGGCGAGGATGCTCGGCCGCGCGCCGGGCCTTTTCCGTGTCGAGCGAGCCGGCCATTGCGTTACGGATTACCCCAGTCGTGCGAATGCCACCGGGCCGACGCCTTGCGCGCCCGTTCGGCCAGCTCGATCAGCAGCTCGCCGTTTCCGTAAAGGACGAAAGCCGTTGCTGCAGCGGCGCCGCAGAGAAATCCAAGTCCGAACATATCGCTACCTCCTGGTATCGACCGGCGTTGCGTTGCTCACATCGAGGACGCGCGTGACGCGACGGGCTCGGCCGCGCCGTTGGCACTCGCGGGAAGAAGAAGATGCAGCGGCACGCGCCGGCTCCGCTTCATCTCGTCGAGACGCGCGCGCGCGGCCTGGCTCGCCTGCTCGGCACGAAGCCGCCCGAGCCGCGCATCCAGGTTCGCGTCGCCGCTGTCGATCTCGTCGGCGAGCGAGGCGATCGTGCGCTCGATGGACTCACGCACGCCGTCGAGCGCTGCGATGTCGGCATCGGGAGAGAGCCCGGCCATCGCGTTCTGCAGCTTCAGGCGCGCTTCGGCATTGGCCAGCCTGGCCAGGTTACGGGCCTTCTCGTCTCTGAGCCGATGAATCTCGCCCTGGAACGCCGTGAGGTTGGACTTTGCCGAGTCGGCCTCTCGCTCGAGCTCGCCCATCTCGCCGCGAACGCGTTCGAGATCCTCGGCGATGCGGTCTCGCCTGCCGATCAGGAACAGCGCCGCTCCGTCGTCGTCGCGGTCGACGGCCAGGTCGAGCTGCTCACCGGTACTATCGAGCTCGCGCCTCGAGTCTTCCACCTGGCGCGCGAGCTTGTTGCGCATGTAGAGGATGCTCGCGGCGGCTTCGCGCAGGCGCGTGTACTGGCGCTGGCGCTCGGCGATCGCGGCCTCGTAGACCGCGGCCGGATCGCGCTTTTCGCGCGTCTTCATCCATTGCGAAAGCTTTCCACGAACGAGATTGATCAGCCTGGAAACGAACATCACAGACCTCCCTGGCCGCCGGTATCGTCGTCGCCGGCCGCCGCGCCCGAAGCGCCGGCGCGAGGGCGCTTCTCTGCTACATTTTTTGTAGCGTCATGGTCCTGCTCCGCCGGCCCGCCGTCGCTGCCTGCGGCCGTTTCGGCCGCCTCGAGCATCGAAAGCGCCTCCAGTCCGAGCTCGCGGATCTTCTGCTGCAGGTTCTGACGGTACATGCCGATCTCCTCCGCCGTGCGCGAGATGTTGCCCCCGTTGCGCGCCAGGGCGGCAACGAGGAAACTTCGCTCGAAATCGTCCACGATCCTCTGCTTGGCATCGCGAAAAGTCGTCGGGAGGGAGGCGACGTCGACGGCAGTTCCGTCGGCCACCGTTTTCCCGAACAGGTCTTCGCTCGTGATCTCTTCTCCCGCCGCCAGAAGCAGCGCCTTCTCGACGGCGCTGCGCAGCTCGCGGATGTTGCCCGGCCACGCGGCGTTCATGCACGCCCGCAGCGCTTCGCCCGAAAGCGGCTTTACCGGACGATGGAAGCGTTCGGCTGCGTCGGTGAGGAACTTCTGGATCAGCAGCGGAATGTCCTCGCGACGCTCGGCGAGGGACGGCACGACGAGCTCGACGACGCGCAACCGGTAATAGAGGTCGGAGCGGAAGCGGCCGTCGGCCACCAGCTCTTCGAGGTTGCGATGCGTGGCGGCGATCAGGCGCACGTCCACTGCGATCGCCTCGTTTCCGCCGACGCGCTCGAGCTCCTTTTCCTGGATGACGCGCAGGATCTTGGCCTGGGTCTCCGGCGGCATGTCGCCGACCTCGTCGAGGAACAGCGTACCGCGGTCGGCGGCTTCGAATTTTCCTTCGCGCCGACCGATCGCGCCGGTGAACGCCCCGCGTTCGTGACCGAACAGCTCGCTCTCGACCAGCTCGCGGCTGAACGCCGCGCAGTTGACCTTGATGAACGGCCGCGAGCGTCGCGGGCTGCGGTAATGCAACGCATTGGCGACGAGCTCTTTTCCGGTGCCGCTGGCCCCGCGCACGAGCACGGTGACGTCGGTGTCGGCCACTTTCTCGATCGACTCGAACAGGCGCAGCATCGCCGGGCTGCGGCCGACGATCTGGTCGGGGCCGTAACGAGACTGCACCTCGCTCAGGAGCCGGCGGTGCTCACGGCGAAGCCGCGCGGTGTCCATCAGCCTTGCGACCACCGCGCGCATCTCGTCGTTGTCGAACGGCTTGGGGATATAGTCGGCGGCGCCGGTTTTCATCGCCTGCACGGCGATTTTCTCGGAACCGTAGGCGGTGATCATCAGCACCGCGACGTCCGGGTCGACGAACCGCGCCGCCTCGAGCACCTGAAGCCCGCTGATGCCGCCGAGCGCGAGGTCGGTGATCACGAGATGGAAGTCGCCGCCTTCGATTCGGCGCACGGCCTCCTCGCCGCTGCCGGCCGTCTCGACGCTGTAGCCCTCCTTCGTGAGCAGCCCGCGCAGCGCGATCTGCATCGCCCTTTCGTCGTCGACGACGAGGATGCGTCCGCGTGCAGCACTCATCGGGGGCTTTCCTTCTGAACCGGCCCGCTCGTCGCGGGTCTCCTTTCGACCGACCCGCTCATCGCGGGTCTCCCGGCACCGGCAGCGTCACGCGGAACTCGGTTCCGCGGCCGGCCTGGCTGCGCACTTCGATGCCGCCCTGGTGGGCATCGACGATCTTTTTCGCGATCGCCATGCCGAGGCCGGTGCCGTGATCCTTCGTCGTGAAGAACGGATTGAAGATCTTCGCGACTTTTTCCGGCGCGATTCCCGAACCGTTGTCGACGATTCGCACACAGGCGGCACGGGGGGTGCCGTTTTCGATGAAAACGTCGATACGGCGGTCCTCGGGCACCGCGGCCAGCGCGTCGATCGCGTTGTCGAAGATGTTGCCGAACACGCGCTGGAGCTTGTCGGCGTCGGCCCGCACGGTGGGACCTCCGATGTAATTGCGCGCGACGCGCACCTTTCCGCTCTCGAGCTTGCTCTTCAGCTGCGCAAGCGCCGAATCGACCACCTGGGCCAGGCCGACCAGCGCGTACTCGTAGTCTTCTTCCTTCGCGTACTTGAGAAGGTGGGACACCCTCCTCTCGACGCGATCCAGCTCCTCGATCGCGACGCGTGCATACTCGACGTTTTCGACCGAGTGCGGGTCTTCGCCCATCTGCTGGACGAGGCTTTTTGCGGCCGCGATGGGATTGCGGATCTCGTGGGCGATCGTCGAGCTGAGCTCACCGATGTCGGCCTGCTTCTCGGTGACGATCGCGTGCTTCTCGCGGCGCACTTCGCGCTCGACAGCCGGATCGAAGTAGTTCTCGCGAATGTAACGGCCGCCGAATACGCCCATGTAGTGCGAGAAGATGCCGATGCCCCAGCCAAAGGCCGGCCAAAGGAACCACGGATAAAACCCGGTGAACATGTTGAGGAACGCGAGGAAGCCGATGACGCTGCAGTAAACCCACAGGTGACCGTAGAATCCGGCGATCGCGCGGCGGCGGCGGCGCTCGCGCCGCGCAGCCTCCGCTTCGGCGCGATCGCCGGAGGCGGCGATGCCGGTCCAACGGTGCCAATCCCAGGGACTGCGACGCCAATTCGAAGACGCGTGACGACGCCGCCAGTCGTGACGGTCTGCGTGACGCTGAGAGCGCTCACGGTCGCCGCGCTGCCAGTCGCGGTCGCCTCGGTCTGCGCGACTCGCACAGGTGTCGCGGCGGACCGCTTCGCTGCGACCGTCGTCCGCTCCCGCTGTCGCGTCGGAGCCGGAGCCGTCGTCGAGGCGACCCTCCCCGGCTTCGTCGGCGTAGAGGTCCCTCCAGTGATGTCGCACCCTGGCGCAGATCATGATGGCGAGAATTACTCCGAGAATCGGCATGGCCGTCGTCGCTGGCTCAGTCTAGTTCGGGGTCGGCGGATGAGCACGCCGGGGGAAAAGCAAGCGTCGGGCCAGTCCTTCGCCGGCGGCAGGACATCGCAAAACGTCGACATTTCAATCGTTTACGAACCCGCTCCGCCTTCGCTTGCAGTCGCAGGACTGCGCTGCCGGCGCTTCGGGTGCAGTCCCGGAACTGCAGCGCGGTCAGGCTCGGTGCTGCGCAAGCTCGCTGGGCAGTGCGAAACACGGATCCGGTCGACTCGCCGCCGAGGCGCCGCGCCAGCTGCGAGCGCTCCTTCGCTGTTCCTTACCGGTGACAATCGCGACGCCGCGCATTCTCAAGTCGGCGAACGAACGCCCCAAAAACCGTGCATGAATGCGGACTTCGCTCTGGCATTCCTATTGCATTGACACACCTGCAGCCGAAGCGATCGCGCCGGCCGCGCTGCGAGTGCGCCGTGCACCCGACAGCATCGGACCGTCGTAGACTCGGCGAGGAGAGTCCGATGCGATCCATCCGATTTCCGTCCGATACCGGCAGAACGCGAATGATCTTCGAGAACCGGAGCGGCGCGGTCGCTTTGGAACATCCGCGCGAAGCGATGAGTTGGATAACCGCCGCGCTCGCCGCGGCGGCGATCATCGCAGCATCGGCACACGCGGTGCATGCCGCCGGCTGCGCTGCCGGATTCCAGGACGCAGGCGGATCGATCTGTACCGCGACGTTCGGTCTCACCGGCGCACCGCAAACGGTCACGCTTCCAGGATCGGTTCACGGGATCATCGCGACCGTCTCCGGAGCCGAAGGCGGCACCAGCCTCGAGGAACAGGTGGATCCTTTCGGCGGCGCTGCGTCGTCAGGCGGCAAGGGAGGTCGCCAGAGCGCGACGATTCCCGTCGCCGGTGGTGCGATGCTGACGGTCGTGGTCGGCGAGATGGGCACGGGCGGAGTTCTCGCTCCGCCGGGCTTCGGAGGGTATGGCGGCGGCGGGCACGCGACCTCGCGTTACGGCGGCAACGGCGGAGGCGGAAGCTATGTGTTCGACGCAAACGGGCCGATCATCGCGGCAGGCGGCGGCGGGGGCGGTGGCTACGACTACAGTCCCGTCGTGATGGGCCGCGGGGACCAGCACAATCCGGGCGGCGACGGCAGCGGGGCCAGCGCTGCCGCCGACGGAACCGCGGTGCCCTTCTGCTGCGACAATACGGCGCCGTACACAGCCGGAGGCGGGGGCGGAGCCACGCCGATCGCCGGCGGCGCCGGCGGCCACCCGTCGCTGCCACCTTCGTACATTTTCGGCCAGGTGGACGGCGACTACGGCTCGGGACCGGCGGCCAACGAATTCAGCTTCGGCAACGGCGGCAGCACCCACAACGGTTGCTGCTACTACACGGGCTGGGCCGGCGGCGGCGGCGGCGGTTACTACGGGGGCGGAGGTGGAGGGAACATCGAGGCCCAGTTCGAGGGCGGTGGCGGTGGCGGCGGCGCGGGTTTCGTGCTCGCCACCGCGTGGGCGACGTCCGCGCTGACCGGAGTTCAGCTCGGCGACGGCGACGTGACGATCAGCTACTACATCGGCACCTGCAACGCCGCGTGCGCATCGTGCACGGGGCCAATGGCCACCGATTGCTCGAGCTGTCCTGCGGGGCTCGTCGTATCGGGCGGCGCCTGCGTGCCGGCAACGACCACGACGACGCTGCCTCCACCGACGACAACGACGACGTTGTCACCGTCGCTGTGCGACGCGGTGCCGCGCACCGGTTGCCGCCTTCCCGCGACGGGAAGCTCGTCGATCAAGGTCAAGAACGATCCGAACGACAGCAAGGACACGCTGATCTGGAAATGGAGCCACGGGGACACGACGCTGCTCGACGCGTTCATGAATCCGCCGGCGTCGACGGCCACCTACCGCACCTGCGTCTACGACACCTCGGGGAGGCCGCAGCCGCTGATGCAGATGGACGCGACCGGAAGCGAGATGTGCGACAAGGGCAAACCGTGCTGGAAGACGATCAGCGACAAGGGATTTGCGTACAAGAACGGCGCGGGCTCGGTCGACTCGGTGACCGGGGCCAAGCTGCTCGCCGGAAGCCAGGGAACCCCCAGCGTCCGGATCAAGGCGCGCGGCGCGCGCGTACCGATGCCGGGTCTCGGGATGAGCCTTCCGCTGACGGTGCAACTCGTCATCTCGGACGGACTCGGCACCGAATGCTGGCAGGCGACGTTCACGACCGCGACGCGCAACGACGCGACTCGGGTCTGCGCGAACGGTCCGTAGGCGGGCCCGCGGCGCCTCGCCGCCTGCGACGGGGCGCTGCACAAATGCGGATTACCGGGCGGCGGCCGTCCGGGCGACTCGCAGGAGGCGGTGCTTCGGTGCGTGGGACATCGCCGCCGCGACCACCGGAGCTTCGGGCTCGCCGCTCTTGGCCGCGTGAAGCAAAAGGATGCGTCGCACTTCCTCGATGGTCTCCGGAACCGCCTGCGTCGAGTGCGTCGAGTGCACGATCTTCTCGGATTCGACGCCGCCGAGATGGGCGCTCGTGTACTTCACAACCCCGTCGTCTTCCTGCTCGAGCGGACCGTTGCCCTTGACCGCGATGATCGAGTTCGCAGCGATACCGGGTGCGATCGGCAGTGCCACGAGCACTTTCAGGAAAGGATTGCCCGGCGTCATGTTCTCGACCGCATTGACGCGTTCGAGGTTCACGAGCCGCACCATGTCGGGGTTCAGCGTCAGCACGCTCACGCCCATCCTCGTGACTGTCGCGGGCAGGCTGACGACGCGAGTGACGATGCCCCGCACCCAGTCACTGACCGCGAGAAAGCTGCCGCGGTGCGGAGTGCAGATGAAGACCACGCGCTTGACGAACGGAAGCGGCTTGACGAACACCGCCGCCCCCAGCAGTTCGCGGTCCTTGGGATCCAGGTGCACGTCCTCGAAACGCTTCGACGTAATGTTGCGCCAGAACGCGTCTCCGCTGTCCACGGCCGTCAGCTTGGTGAGCAGGCCGCCCTGGCTGTGCCCGATCACGACCATCTGCTGCAGCCCCGTGTCCGTCCCGTCGGGGTCCAGCGACGCGACCGCGTCGCTGAGGGCCTTTCGCAGGAGGTAGCCGGAGTAAAGGATCGGGCTGCTCGAGTTGTACGCAAAGACCCACGCCTCGTAGCGCTCGTTGATGCGCGGGTCGTTCATCAGCACGTTGACCATCTCGGCCCACCGCGCGGGGCTGGACGCGGTACCGTGGACGAAGACGATCGGGATGCGGCCTCGCACGTGCGGCGTGAGCGCGCCGAGCCTTCCCTTGTCGCGCTGCTGGGTCACCGTGCCGATGAACGCGAGCAGTTCCTGCTTGATGACCGGCGCTTCGGCCACCATCGACGCGAGAACGGCCGAGGGTTCCTTTTCCAGCGGGACGGAACGGTCCGCGATGCGGACGTTCTCCTCGTTCGGATCGGTGTGCAGCTCGAGGTTCGCGCGAATCGTTCCGCTCGCGATCTGCTTGCGGACGTCGTCGATGCGAACCAGGGCCGTGACCGGGATCTTCAGGCTGCGCAGGAGAAGCGTCTCTTCCTGGCCGGCCGGCGCCGCCGCATTCGCCGCCAGCGGCGCGCCGATTCCCGGAGTGCGGAAGCGGTTGTCCAGTCCGCTGACCTGAAGCTCGGCGACGGGAATGAAACCGCCCAGGTGCCGTCCGTGCCACTCGAGAACGGACGGATCGAAGTAGACCTCGAGCTTGCCGATCGGAAGGGTGTAGGTCTGCGCGCTGAGGACGACCTGTCCGTTCTTGCCCTGCTCGTATCCCTGCGTCAGGCCGCGGTTGTAGAGATCAATCGCGACGCGAAGGCGCGGATCGACCGGATCGAGCGGGTGGCCTCCGAACAGGAACGACCACGCGTACAGCGCGGCCATGATCGAGTAGTCGCGGTTGTGACTGCGATCCGCGTACAGGAACGAAAGCTCGGCCAGCGCGAAGTAAGTATCGTCGTCGTTCTCGGCGACAGCGATGCGGTGCAGCTCGGCCAGAGTCCGGACCGGGTCCGTCTGGAACTGGTCGTAGAGGCCGCGACGATGCAGGACGTTGGTGGTCTCGATGCTCGGCTCGTTCTCGGTCAGCGCATTGGCCGTCAGCGAGCGCTGCACCGCGTCGGCGTCCATGCGCTTGACGCCGATCGGGCTGGTCGCGCAACCGCAAAGAAGCGCCGCAACGAGCAGCGGCGCAGCGAACCGAGCGACCGCGCGACGGGACGAAATCATCGATGCTCGCAATGCCGACCCATGGCCCTGGTTCGGGGATGCCTTTGCTCAGCGGCCGCCACGGCCTCCGCCTCCGCCACCGCCACCGCCACCGCCGCCGCCGCCGCCGCCGCCACCGCCGCCGCCGCCGCCTTTGGATGCGGCCTTTCGATTCCCACCACCGCCACCGTTCGCTCCACCGCGCGAGCCGCCCTGGCCCTGCGACTTCGCCCCACCGCCTGCGGAAGGTCCGCGCGTGGCGGCTCCGGCCTGGCCGCGGTCGCCTGAGCCGGAGCGGTTGCCGCCACCGGCGTTACCGCGACGTCCCGCGCCGTTGCCTCCGCCGCCAGCTGCACCGGCACGATCGGCGCCGCCGCTGCCGGCGCGATTCTGTCCGGCGCCCGTTGCAGCGCGATTGCCAGCACCGGCGCCACCCTTGTTCTTCGCGGATCCTTCGCGACCGGCGTTGCCGTTCTGCCCGCCACGGTTTGCCGCGCCATCACCGGCGCCGCCGCGATTGCCGGCATTGCCTGCGCGATCGTTCTTGCCCGCACGATCACCGCCATTGCCTGCGCGATCGTTCTTGCCCGCACGATCACCGCCGTTGCCTGCGCGATCGTTCTGGCCCGCACGATTGCCGCCGTTGCCTGCGCGATCGTTTTTGCCCGCACGATCACCGGCATTGCCTGCGCGATCGTTTTTGCCCGCAGGATTGCCGGCGTTGCCTGTACGGTCGCCCGCACGATCGTAGGTTCCCACTTTGTTCTTCTGGTCGAACGAGCGCGCCTGGTCGCGAGTCACGCGGTTGCTGCCGCCCTGGGCGCCGAACTCGCGCGCGACTTTCTGATCCTTGTACCCTACGCCTTTTCGATGCTCGGGATTGTGCTGCCAGCCGCCGCCGTTGCCGTTCCAGTTGCCGCCGTTGACGTTCGTGACCCTGTTGAAGTTGTTGTAATTGTTGACGTTGACATTGACGCTACCGCCGCCGTAGTGGCCACCGTAGTGGCCACCGTAGTGGCCACCGCCGTATCCCCAGTGGCAGTCCCCCCAGATCGCTGCTCCGACGGCAAGGCCCGCACCGAAAGCGAGCAGCCCGTATGCGGGCGGCGCGTACAGCGCAGGATAAACCGGAGCCGGATACGACCAGGCCGGCCCGTAGACGACTGCCGGTGAATACGTCGGCACGTAGATCACTTGCGGCGCCGGCTGCTGCACGACGATGACGCGCGCACCCTGCTCTTCCTTGACGACGACGTTCTGCTGCGGACTCGACTTCAGGTTGCCGGCATCGTAGGCCTTCTGGCGCATGACCTGGACGGTCACCATCACGTCGTCCTGCTGCGCAAGGAAAGCGTCGCCGAGATCCTTCGTCCATTGAAGATTGTCGTTCATCCTCTGCACGACATCGGGAACGGCGCAGAGTCCCTTGACGCTAGGATCCCAGTCCTGCTGCTTGAGCGCCTCATCGAGCTGCTCGCCTTGAAGACCGGGATACTGCTTGAGCCAGCGGCTGGCCTCGACGATCTCGAGCGGATACGTCGACGCCATCAGCACCTGGGCCAGCAGCGCGTCGGGATACAGCGCGATCGGCGCGACGAGCTGCTCGAGCTGCGCGCTGGTGAACGCGGGAGCCTGGTCCGGCGCAGGCCCGTTGCCGGCCTGAAGCACGGCCGGCTCGCCTTCGGGCGCGCCGTAGTCCTGGGCATGAGCGGGAAAGGACAGGAGTACGAGCGCCGCCGCAGCGGCGGTCAGGGTCTGGCAGGTTTTCATCGTGGGCTTGCTCCTCGCTGGCCGGTCGCGTCCGGCTTCGGGAGGCGCCGCGACTGGACGACGCCATTCATGGCATCGGGCCGTTGGAGAGCAAGCCCTCTCGGTGCGGCCGTTGCGGTTCGGGGCCTTTTTCCCGCGGTGCCGCGAGCGAATCGCCGCCATTCGCCACCATAGCGACCGTTTCGGCAGGCAGGCGCTCGAAATCGACCGAGAAACACGCATTCCTGCCGGTTATCGCCGCGGCAACTGCGCTGGGCGTGGACGGCCAACCGGATCGGCAGCCTGGTTGGACACGGCCAGCGGCCGGATCCAGGCGCAGCAGCCTCCCGAGGACCGGCGGCAGCTCCCGACGGCCCGCCGGGAAACCGGATCCGCAACGCTGCCTTGCGTGAAGAATCTCACTCCATAAACTTCCTGACGCGGATGCAGCTTGCGCTGCCCGCGGCGAAACCCGCCACAAGGAGATCGTCATGCGTCAAGTACAATTGCTCGCCATGCTCGTCGCGACCGCGCTCTGCGGCTGCGCGGGGATCGATTTCGACTCGACGGGACCCGGGCTCACGTACTATGAGCCGAGGCCGTACCTGTTCGTCACGACGACACGGGAGTGTGTCTCGACTGCGACGGTGATTTCGATTCCCGACCGGAAAAAGACGATGAAGTTCCGGTCGGGCTACGGGTCATCCGATCTATCGGCAACGTTCTCCGGTGGCATGGTCACCGCGGTGGGCCAGAAGGTCGACACGAAAATCCCGGAGACGATTACTGCCGTTTCCAGCCTTGCAACGGCAGCGGGCGGACTCGGCCTGATGGAAGCCGGCAAGCCTGCGCCGGGAAGCAAGCCGAAGGCCGCCGAATGCACTCCGGCGGCAAGGCTCTACGCGATCGAAAACGGCGTTCCCGGAAAAGAGATCCGCGACCTCCTCCCGGCTCCGTGAAGGACGACTCAGCGGCAGAGCATGCGACCGGCCACGCTCACGCAGCGCGGCGGTGCGGCGCCCGGTGCGCCGAAGGCCACCGTCGCGCACTCGTCGGTTGCTCCGAGAGTCACTTCAGCCTGCGCCGTGTTGACGTCGGGCAATGCGATGGGGCCCGCGCCGCGTCCGACGATCGACCAGCGCAGCATTCCGGCCACCTGCGAAGACATGTCGCGAACCGCGGCCTTCGTGATGCCCGCGACGCTACCGGCCGGGTCGACGTAGAGCCATTTGGTACCGCGACTGTTGGTTTTCCATCCGCTGGTTCCATCGAACGCTCCGCCCGGCAGCGCTGCGTCGATTCCTCCTCCACTTCCGACCGCATCGTCGATGGTCACGTGGATTCCGTTGGCCGGCGGATTGACGGCGGTCCACGGCAGCGGGATCAGCGCCTGTCCCGACAGCTTCATCAGGAACGGGGTGCTGCTCATCTTCAGCGACGGCCTCGAAATCGAGCTCGCACACGAAGGCGGCGGTGGTGGTGGAATCGGGGACTGGGGCCACACGAGAACGCCTGCACTGTCGGCGTACGCGTCCGTGCCGTCCGGTGAAACCGTCACCTGCAGCGCCGAGCCGACCGTCTGGGTTGCAACCGCGTAGCCGGTGCCCGGCGACAGGCCGCTGATGTAGTGCTGTACGGTGCTCGAAGGCACGACGTAGGTCGTACCGGCGAACATCGCGGATGAATCACGCAGGAAAAGCGCCGCCGTGCCGTGCACGACGACGCCGTCGAACGCCGTCCCGGACGTCGACTGCACGAGCGATGCCGGATCGGCGCTGCTTCCCGCGTCGGCGCCCTGCAGCACGTGGAGAAAGCGCACGTCGGAAGGATCGGAAGGATCCTCGATGCGGACCTGGTAGCGGCTCGGCTCGAGCTCGGCAAGGCCGATGTTCGGGATCGGCGAGGTTGCAATCGTCGCGCCGGCCGGAAGCAGCGACGTGACGAAGAGGTGCTGACCGCTGCCGGTCGTCTCCGTCAGGACGTTTCCCGCCTCGGTCGGCTGCGCGACCAGCGAAAGGTTGAACCGCTTGAACAGGCCGCTGCTCTGCGACGTCGCGCGATCATAGACGACGACGTGATCGGGCTGGAGCCACAGGATCGACCTGCTCGAGTGCGTGATGTCCTGGGCCGCGTTGGCCGGTGTCCACATGCTCGGCCTGTTGTACAGGCCCGTGTCGTTGCACGATGCGAACGAGTAGCCGCTGCCGCTGCTCGTCGCGGCAACGGGATCGCCCTGGCTCGAGCCGAGGATCCACTGGCTGCCGTTGTTCCAGAACGGCGCTTCGTACCACTGAAGGTTGGCCGGCGTACCGTTCTGGCAGGTGTTCTTCAGCGTCACCGTGTTGTGGTAGAGGCTGGTCTGCCCGTTGCCCGAGTTGTCGTAGTTGCTCGCTTCCTTGGTGAGCCACTCGCCGCTGCGATACATCTCGAAGAGCCCGGCATCGCCGTCCTGGTGGTTGATCGAGATCCAGCTGCAGCGGAAATCGAACATCGATGCGGAAGCGCTCCAGTCGGTGCGCGCGAGCAGCCGCCCGGCAGGCGCGTCGTAGAACGTCGTCGGCCACTGCGGTCGCGGATCGACCGGAGAAGCCGCGGTGGGGTCGAGCAGCATGAAGTAGAGAATGGCCTCGACGCGGTTCCACGGATTCTGGATCCGGTGCATCAGGTTGCCCGCGCCGCCTTCGACGACGTTGATCACCCACCATTTCTCGGCGTTCTGGCGCGAAAGATCCCCGGTCTGTTGCTCGAGCAGCGCGAGCAGCGCCATCGGCTGCATGAAGTCCGGCGTCATCCACAGGCGCAAAATGTCGCCGTAATTCGTCATCTGGTAGACGGGCCCGAGATACGCTTCCGACGGGGGAACCTGCGCCGCCGGAACGATGGAATGGTAGAACCCGCGCACGAACCGGTCCCACACCGGCGCTCCGATCAGGCCGGCCTGGGGGCCGGTGACGGCGACGTCGTTGTAGCCGGCCGTCTGCAGCGCCAGGAGCTGGGCAAGCAGGAAGCCGATCGAATGCCCGTAGAGCATGCCTTCGGAAGGCAGTCCTCCGCTGGCAAGTCCGAGTCCCTGCGACGACGGAAGCGAGAACGCCGCCTGCACCGCGGACGGATCGCCGAACATCGCGAACTCCTGGTAGAGCCAGGCGCCGGTAGCATCGGCGAGATAGCTGCGCAGAGAGTTGCCGAGCTGATTGACGCTCTTCGTGTTGTCGATCGGCGGATCGTCGGAGGCATCCAGGCTGAGCGCCGCGAGGATCATCAGGCGCGCATGACCGAGATAGTAGTTGTTGGCGGCCATCCTGTAGGCACGGTTGCCCGGCAGAAGCGTCGTCGAGTTCTGCGCGCCGATCGGCGAAGGATGGTCGCCGCCGGTCGTGGAGGCGTTCACGCAGTCGTTCGCCCACGCCATGAAGACGTTGCGGATCTCGAGCTTGTCGGCCGACGACAGGATCGGCTGGCCCATCGAATCGGTGGCATCGTAGATCCAGTCGACGATGAGGCCCCAGTTCGGGCCGGTATTGTTCGCGCGGTTGTAGACGGCGAACGACGGATCGCGAAATGGCACGCCCGACTGATGGCCGAGCGATGCCTGGTCCATCACGTACATCAACAGGTCACGCGCCATCTTCGCGTACGTCTGGCGATTGGATGCGTTCGGGTCGACCAGCGACTGGAATGCGAGGATCAGTCCGTCTTCTTCCGAGAGCAGGCCGGTATAGCCCTGGGTGTCGCCGAAATCGGGATACGGCGATTTGGCCACTCCGCCGGGGAAATACTTGGTGTTGTAGTTGGAGACCGACGTGGCGACGAGAGACTGCAGGCCCTGCTGGTAGACGGCGTTGCCCGGCACTGCCCACGAGCGCAGCTTCGGCAGATCGCCGGCGGTGAGCCACAGGCGCGGATGGCCGGCGACCGGAGCGGCAAGAGCCGGCGCGTTCGCTGCGACCAGGAGGAAGAGAAGAGAAGCGATCCGGAAGGTCCGATTCGGTCGCCGTATTGTCATGGAGGAGCCCCCGTTTTGAAGTATAACGAAGGCTCCGACGCCGAACAGAAGTTTTGTCTGGTGCGCTGAACTTTATCTTGATTCAGCGCGCGGGTGTCAGCGGTTTAACACTCGGTAAGTGACTGCTCGCGCGTTTGCCACTGAACGCGAACGCTCCGCGTTTGCCGCTTCACGCGAACACTCGCGCGTTTGCCATTGAACGCGAACGCTCCGCGTTTTCCACTGAACGCGAACGCTCGCGCGTTCGCTATTGCAACGCGTGATCCTTGCCGGTGACGACGAACGCAATTGCCGCTACTACGAGTCCGACCACCGAACCGGTGGTCAGGTTCCAGAACATTCAAGGCCAGCCGCAACCCGGCGTCGCGAGGCTGACGAGCGTCAGCGGCAACATCACGAAGAAGCCGCACAGCGGCCCGCGCGCCCACCACGGCTCGGGCCACGTCGCGACGCCGACCCACAGACCGATCAGCATTCGCGCGGTGTACCAGCCCCACACGGCGATCGCGCCGTCGATGTGAAGGACGTCGTACTTCCAGGGAGCCGGCCCGTGCAGGAAGAACGGGACCCATGCGAGCGGCAGGCCGACGAGAACGCACAACAGTCGATACGGCAATCGCGCGAGCGGTCTCATCACGGTTCCAGGCAACGCTAAAGGAACTGGTGAACCGACGCCACCCGTGCGGGCGAGCCTTGCAGACTGGCGACGCGGTCCGCTCGCCGCGGTGGATGCGATCGACGACCTGCGGGTGCACGGAAGCCCGCCGGCGGGGTGCCCCGCACTCGCTGCTGGCTTCCTCGCCCATTCCCCAGCATTGTGACTTGCTCGGCCGCCCGTCATGTCCGCCGTTCCCGCCTCACCTGCCTCGTCCGGTTCCCCGGAGCCGGACCGCCGCGAGCTCGTCGACAAGCTGCGCATTGACCGAAGCGCAGCCGGCGCTGCCCCGCGCCGAAGCCGAATCCGTAACCGCGCCGTGGCAACCGCGGTCGTGGCGGCACTGCTGCTGGCGGCCCTTCTCGCGTTGTTCGGACGCGGCGAAGTGCCCGAGGTCAAAACCGCCGTCGCACGCGCCGCCGGCGAGATGCCCGCCGACACCTCGGTGCTCGATGCCAGCGGCTACGTTGTGGCCAGGCGCCAGGCCACCGTATCCGCGAAAATCACCGGCAAAGTCGTCGAAGTCCTGATCGAAGAAGGAATGCACGTCGATGAGAACGCGGTGATGGCGCGCCTCGACGACACCGAGGCAAAGGCCCAGCTCGACCTGGCGCGCGCCCAGCTCGATGCCGCGCGCGCTTCGCTCGACGTTTTTACCGCCGACGAACACCAGGCCGAGCGGGATTTCGCACGCCAGCAGGCCCTTGCCGCGGCCAAGGCGACATCCACGCAGGAGGAAGAACAGGCCGGCGCCGCGCGCGATACGCTGAGGGCACGCGTCGAGAATGCAAAGGAGCAGATCAAGGTTGCCGAACAGTCGGTGGACGTCGCCAAGGTGCAGCTCGATAACACCGAGGTGCGCGCCCCGTTTGCCGGCGTCGTCGTCGCGAAGGCCGCGCAGCCGGGCGAGATGATCTCGCCGATCTCGGCCGGCGGCGGTTTCACGCGCACCGGCATCGGCACCATCGTCGACATGGACTCGCTCGAGATCGAGGTCGACGTCAACGAGTCGTTCATCAACCGCGTATCGGCGGGGCAGCCGGTGCAGGCGACGCTCAACGCGTATCCCGACTGGAAGATTCCCGGCAAAGTGATCGCGGTCGTGCCGACGGCGGACCGCAACAAGGCCACGATCAAGGTGCGCGTCGCGATCGACGTCAAGGATCCGCGCATCGTGCCCGAGATGGGAGTCCGCGTGGCTTTCCTCAGCACGGCGTCGCCCGGGTCCCGCACGGGAGTATGGGTTCCGAACGAAGCGGTAGTATCGCCGGCGGGCCGGCCCGCAGTCTTCGTCTATGAGAAGGGAGCCGTGACACGCAAGGACGTCACGCTCGGCGAGAGCACCCAGGCCGACCGCCAGGTCACCGGCGGCCTTGCCGCCGGCCAGCACGTCGTGCTGTCGCCGCCGCCCTCCCTCGAAAACGGCGCCGCCGTGCACGCGACCGATTGACGCAGATGAAGGCGGCAGCCGACACGGACGGCAAAAGCGGGATCCTCGTCGAGGTGCGCGGCGTTACCAAGCACTACCATCGCGGCGGCGAAACGCTCGAAGTCCTTCACCACATCGACCTCGACATTCCTCGCGGCGATTTCGTTGCGCTGATGGGACCGTCCGGATCGGGCAAGACGACGCTGCTCAACCTGATCGGCGGCCTCGACGTTCCGACCGACGGCAGCATCACGGTGGCCGGCCAGCGCATCGATCGCATGAGCGGCGGCCAGCTCGCGCGCTGGCGATCGGAAAACGTCGGCTTCGTGTTCCAGTTCTACAACCTGCTTCCGGCCCTCTCGGCGCAGCGCAACGTCGAGCTCCCGCTGTTGCTGACCGATCTTGCCGCCGCGGAACGCAGCCAGAGGGCCCGCATTGCGCTGACGCTCGTGGGCCTTGCCGACCGCGCGAGCCACAAGCCGCGCGAGCTGTCGGGCGGCCAGGAGCAGCGGGTCGCGATCGCGCGTGCGCTGGTATCCGATCCGGTGCTGCTCGTTTGCGACGAGCCCACCGGCGACCTCGATCGCCACACGGCCGACGAGATCCTCTCGCTGCTGCAGGCGCTCAATCGCGATTACGGAAAGACGATCGTGATGGTCACCCACGATCCGAAGGCAGCCGATCATGCGCGCCGCATCCTGCACCTGGACAAGGGCGAGATGCTCGACGAAACGCCCGGGGCCGCGCCGTGAAATACCTTCCGCTGCTCTGGGCGGCTCTGTGGCGTCGCAAGACGCGCACGATCCTGACGCTGTCGTCGGTGATCGTGGCGTTCCTGCTGTTCGGGTTGCTGCAGGCCGTGCAGCTCGCGTTCGATGCCGGGGTGAGCACGGCCGATGCGCACCGGCTGCTCACGATGGCGCGCTTCTCGTTCATCGAGCCCCTTCCGCAGTCGTACCGCTCCAGGATCGCGCAACTTCCGGGCGTCACGCAGATCGTCGGCTGCGACTGGTTCGGAGGAAAGTACCAGAACCAGAGCAACGCGTTTCCGGTGATCGCCGCCGACCTGGCTGGCTACCTCGCGATGTATCCCGAGTTCAGCGTGCCGCCGGAGCAGCAGCAGGCCGCCGCCGAAACGCGCACCGGTGCGCTTGCCGGCGAGCGTCTCGTTGAACGCTTCGGCTGGAAGATCGGCCAGAAGCTGCCGATCAGCTCGGAAATCTATCCGAAGAACGACGGCAGCATGAACTGGGAGTTCGACCTTGTCGGCACCATCGATGCCGACGATCCGGCCGTGCGCGGCAACACCGACATGGTGCTGATCAACTCGGCGTACTTCGACGAGGCCCGCACGACCGGCAAGGGCACCAGCGGCTGGTACATTCTCCGCGTCGACGGCGCCGCCGATCCCCACGCCGTCGCCCTGCAGATCGACCGCATGTTCGCGAACTCCCCGCACGAGACACGTACCCAGCCCGAGAAGGAGTTCGCCGTCGGCTTCGCCAAGCAGATCGGCGACATCGGCGCGATGGTGAGCCGAATTCTCGCCGCGGTGTTCTTCACGATCCTGATCCTGACCGGCAACACGATGGCGCAGTCGCTGCGGGAGCGGATCCCCGAGCTGGCGGTGCTGAAGACGCTCGGGTATTCCGATGCCCGCATCACGGCGCTCGTGCTGGCCGAGGCGGTGCTGCTGATCCTTGGCGGCTGTGTGATCGGCATGACAGGAGCCGTTGCCCTCATGCCGGCTTTGAACAGCTCGACCGGTGGACGCTTCCCCCCGCTGTTCGTTGCCGGCCAGACGTGGATCCTCGCGATCACGATCGGCATCGCGGTCGCGCTCGCGATCGGGCTGCCGCCGGCGCTTCGCGCGCGGCGCCTGAAGATCGTCGACGCGCTGGCAGGACGCTGACGATGCGGCGCGCGCTCCGACAGATCTTCCAGATCACGCTCGTCAACCTGTGGACCATCCCGCAGCGCAAGGGGTCCTCGCTCGTCATTGTCGTCGGAATCGCGGGTGTCGTCGGCGTGCTGGTGTCGGTGCTCGCGATGGGACACGGCTTTCAGCATACGCTGGCCTCCACCGGCAGGACCAGCCGCGTGATCATGCTGCGCGGAGGATCGGATGCCGAGATGTCGAGCGACATCACGCGCGAGCAGGCGGTGATCCTCGGCGCGATGCCGCAGATTGCGAGGGACGCGCACGGCGTGCCGCTCGCGTCGCCCGAAATCGTGCTGATGGTGGACCTTCCGCGCAAGGGACAGACCGACCCCAACAACGTGCCGCTTCGCGGCGTGTCGCCGGCGGCCGCCGCGATCCGCAGCGAGCTCGAGATCGTCGAAGGGCGGCCGTTCGAGCCCGGCCGCCGCGAGGTGATCGTCGGCCGGAAGGCCGCCGGGGAGTTCGAAGGCCTCGTCGTCGGAAGGCAGATCCGCCTTCGCGACAGCGACTGGACGGTCACGGGCGTGTTCCGCACCGGCGGCGACGTGCACGAAACCGAGATCTGGACCGACGCCGACACCGCGATGTCGGCTTTCCGGCGCCCGAGCTTCCAGTCGCTGACGGCGCTCCTTGCCGAAGACGACGCAGCGACGTTTTCCAGCCTTCAGCAGACCATCGCCTCCGACCCGCGTTATTCGATCAACGTGCTGAGGGAGCCGCAGTACTATGCGAAACAGTCGCAGATGCTCGCGACCCTGATCAACGTGCTCGGCTATCTCGTCGCGTCGTTCATGGCTGTCGGTGCGACGTTCGGTGCTCTCAACTGCATGTACTCGGCGGTGGCGAGCCGCCAGGTGGAGATCGCGACGCTGAGGGCGATCGGCTTCGGCGCGGCGCCTGTAGTGGTCTCGGTCATGATCGAAGCGCTCGCGCTCTCGCTTGCTGGCGGCGCGATCGGTGCGTCGGCGGCATGGCTCTACTGCAACGGCGCTTCGATCTCGACGCTGAACTTCAACACGTTCTCGCAGGTCGCGTTCGATTTTCGCGTGAGCTTCGGCCTGGTGCTCGAGGGGATGGCGTGGGCAGTGGCGATCGGGCTGGTCGGCGGCCTGTTCCCGGCCATCCGGGCGGCGCGAGTGCCGGTGGTTCAGGCACTGAGGACTTCGTGACACCCCGCACACGCGCGCGCCCGGCTCCCTTGAGGGAACCGGGCGCGCTTCGGCTGTCGATCAGCGTCGGCTGAGGCTCAGCGGGCCGAGCCGTTGGCGAGGTTCTGCGAATCCTTCAGGTGCTCCTCGATCACCGGCAGGGTCCTGGACGCGAAGTCCTTCACCTGCGGGTCCTTGGTCTTCGACTTTTCGCTGCGGAACAAGCTCGCCATCTGCTGGTGCGCCTTGACTCCGCCTTCCTTGATGTAGGTGCGATCGAAGTCCTTGCCCGACAGGCGTCCCAGCTTGCCGATCAGCGCCTTGTCCTTTGCGTCGGGCTGGGTCGGCAGCTTGACGCCCTTGGATTGCGCGATGCTCTTCAGCTCGTCGTTGGCCTTGGTGTGGTCGTCGATCATGTGCTGCGCGTGGCTGCGCACCGCCTGGTCGCTGGCCTTCTGCAACGCGAGGTTTCCCATCTGCACTTCGGCGATACCGCCGACCGCCGCCTTGTTCATGAACGACTTGTCCGTCATCGAGACGGACGAGCCTTTGGCGTGGTGGAACATGGTCTTGTGCATCGGCGCCGTCTGCGACGTCGCCTGAGCCGGACTCGAAGACGCGGCCAGCGCCAGGCCGGAGACGAGGGCGGCTGCGATTGTGATTCTTGCGATCATGGCATCTTCCTCCGGTGGTCCGGGGCGAAATGGAGGGCCAGGCATGCGCGGCGGCAGGCCTGTTCCTGCTGCGCGTGGCCTGGCCCCGGACCCGAACTCCCTGTCCAGACAAGATGACGAAGCAGGCCGCGCAAAAAATGCCGTTCGGGGACGATAAAGAGCAGGCGCGGGATGCCTGTTCCCCCGCGCGGGACAGCTGGATGGTCACCAATGAAGACGGCCCGCCTCGCAGGGGTCGAGGCGGGCCGTCTGGGTTGGCAGTGCGGGGGGTGTGACTGCCAACGGGAGGAGAGATCGTTCAGGGCAGCGTGCTGATCAGGTCCGGTCCTGCCGAGCGCAGCGAGCGCGTCTTCCAGTACGTCGTCGCGTTGTGGCTGTTGTTCGAATCGTGGGCCTGCTTCCAGTTGTAGGAGCCGTTGCAGGTGGATCCGTTGCTCGCCACCGTGAACTCGCTCAACGCGACCGCGTGATCGTCGCCGTCGAAGTATCCGGGATGGTGACAGACTCCGGCGATGTCGATGCCCTTGGCCTTGTTGCCCGACGTGACGGTGTCGTCGACTTCGCCCGACGGACACGCACTGCCCATCGTGAAGTTCGCGCTGGTCTGGTTGTACGCCAGCGTCGCCGTCGTGTTCGAGCCCTGGGCTGCTACGCGCGGAGCTGCGACGAAGAGCCAGTCGAGGATGCGGGTTTTCGCGTTGGTGACCGCCGTCGAGTGGTTCGGGTCGCCGCCGTTGGTGATCGCGCTGTGGCACACGGACGCGTACTTGGTGCCGTCGGCGCGCCGGTAGGTCTTGCCGGGCGCAGGCGTCATGTCGAGGCCGACTGCCCACTGGCTGCCCTGCGCATCATACGGCAGCGGTCCGTCGGTCTGGCCGGTGAACAGCGACGGCGAGCAGCTCGCCCACGAAGTCAGCATCAGCGCCCGCCTGTTCTGTGCCACCCAGTCGGCGGCCGGGAAGCCGCTGATGCGCGCGGCGTACTCGCACCATCCATTGCCCTGGGCGCAGGAGTTGCCGAAGCCGGTGATCGCATCACCGTCCTTGCACGTCGTCTCGAAACTGGCGGTGCCGACGACGTTGTACTTGCTGGTGCCAAGCGAATCGATCATGCCGTGCACGGTGGCGACGCCGGCAATCCGGCTCTGCACTCCCCAGTCGTGCGTGTTCACGCCGCCGGTGCCGTAGTTGGCGGCGACTTCCATCGCGACGCGCCCGCCGGTGCTGTGACCGATCAGGATGACGTTGGTGGCCGGCGCGGGATAATACTTGTTGATCTCCTGCGCGAGGCGGTAGCGCCACTCGTACGCCGTCGTGCACGCATCACCCTGGTTGCTGGTCGTGCAACCCGGATCGCCGACCTCCCAGTCGTCCATGTAAAGAGGACCCTTGGAGTCGGAAGGGTGAGATGGCGACGGCGTCGCCGTGTAGAGGTTCGCGAAGTGGCGGTTGACGACGATGGTATCGCCGGGGTGTGCCGTCTGCCACGCGGAAATTCTCCCGGGCAAGTCCGCGCCGATGGCACCGTCGAGGTCCACGAGTGATCCGGCCGCGTTCTGCCTTTCGGTCTGGCAGTTCTTCACGCCGTGGACGTACAGAAGGTTGAGGGTGATCGTGCGAGCCGAGGCGGCGCCAGCCGACATCGCGACGAGTCCAGAAGCTGCGACGAGAGCCGCTGCTCCGCTTCGGGCCGTGATTTTGTTCATTTCGTAAGATTACCACACCCGGTCGCGGGGTGTCCTTACGAAACTCTTACGATTACGGACAGGACTCGACGAGCGGAGCTTGCACGCGCTGGCCGAGATCGAGGCGAAGGTGCGGCCCGACCTCGTGCATGCAGTTGACTACACCGCTGACCGTCGGCGTCGCGTCGCGGTAGGCGATGACGATTAACGTGGGAGCGTTGCGACATCCTTCGAGGACGCGGCGCATCATCACCATCGAATCTCCATCGGCGCGATCGACGTCGTCGAACAGCAGAAGCACCGGACGCGAAGCCGTAGCGGCGTACAGCGAGCGATTGACGGCCTGGAAAAGCCGTTCGCGCGACGGCTCGCTGCCGGCGTGCCACGCCGGTGACGCCCAGCGTCGGAGCGTGGGAACGATCGTCGCCAGCTCGTCGATGTAGTCGCCCATCGCGCCGGGAATCGACAGCGCGTTGTGGCGCGCAACGTAGGCGGAGATCACCTGAACCCACAGCGAGAACGGCTCGTCGCCGTCGGCGGGCGCAGCACGCAGCACTTCGAGATGGCGGCGCCGGCCCTCGGTGCCGAGACCTTCGAGCAGCGCAGTCTTGCCGGCGCCGGCCGGCCCGGTGACTTCGGCGGTACGCAACCGCGTAACCGCCAGATCCTCGACGATGGACAGCAGGGCGCCGAGTTCCGAATCGCGACCCGCGACGCTCGGCCTGGCGGCCGGAGACCATTCGGATTCGGCGTCGATGCGGGCGACGAAACGATAGCCGCGCCTGGCGACCGTCTGGATCGCCGTTGCGCCGTCACTCTCCAGCAAACGCCTTGCCCTGTGGACGCAGACGCTGAGCGCACCGTCCTGGACGATGCTGTCGGGCCAGAGCTCCTCGAGCAGCTCGTCCTTGGTAACGAGGCGGTCGCGGGACCGGATCAGGTACGAAATGAGGTCGAAGACGCGAGGCTCGACCGCCAGCAGGCTGCCCTCTCTGCGCAGCTCACGGCGCTGGTCGTCCAGTTCGAGGCCCAGAAATCGTAGGCGCATGCTTGGAGGAATTCGCCACTTTCGAAGCGATCGAACCTCTGTCGAACAGGTCCCGAGGCAATGCAAGCCCGATCGGTCAGATCCAGCCTTCCTGCTGGAAACGCTCCTTCATGCGTTCGCTGACGGCCTCGGCAGTGCGTTTGGCGGCCCCTTCGATCGTCGTGCGTCCGCTGATCTGGCCCTCCGCTTTGGCAGCACCGGAGATGATCAGACCGATGGGGTTTGCCGTTGCGGCGGTGACGATGATCGGGACGAAGAGACCGGGGCCCTTGCCGCCGGCCGAATTGACGGTGCCGGTGCCGACTCGCTGGAAGCCGTCCCTCGTTCTTACGTAACCGGTGACGACGGTCCTCAGCTCGGCCTTGCCGGAGCCGAAGCCGACGACCCAGCGCTTGGCGGCGCTGCCTTCGTCCACCGACTCGAAGTGGCCCTCGATGACGATGTCGCCGGGCTGGGCCGGTGCGGCGTAGTTGCCGACGACGGCCGACAAGCCCATTCCGTTGACGGAATCGACGATGCGGCGGGCGACTTCGGTGCCGAGCTTGCGTCCGAGCTCGAGTTGATCGGGCGGCGGAGCGCCCATCGGATCCGAGTACGCTCCCTGCTCCTGCGGTCCGAGATCGGCCGCGCTTGCGGCGAAATTGTAGACGAGGATGCGATTCGGCCGGGCGAGCCGGCCCTGGAGCGGAACCGGATTGCTCGTCACCTGTGTCGTCGAACATCCGGCGGCGATCGCACCGCCCAGAAGGACGCACGCGGCAAAGTGGTAGCGTTTCATGAAGCCTCCTTTGCAGCGCCGGCCGGCACACGACCTGTCGCTGGATTGGCGATGCCGACGCGAGGATGCACTTCGAAGCCAGCGTCGATCGGCATCGAAACCCGCTCCGTGCCTTTGAACCGAAGCCGGCGCTCAGGGTGCGCTTTCGGTCGGCGCCCGCAAGCCGACGCCGGCCTGCGAGGTGCGTATTCTGCGCCGCGCTGGCGCCGGCAGCCCCGATGAACTAGGTCAGGCATGGGCGGCGGGCTTTCCAGCCTGTCTCGCCGTGCCGTCGTCCTGCCGCGGGGACAGCAACGCCGGGCACGAAGCGCAGGGGGCTTCAAGCGCGTGTTCCAGCAGCCGATTTCCGATGCGAGCCTCGTCGCCTGCTCCCAGTGCGACGTCGTCCAGAAGGTACCCGTGAGCGAGCCCGGGTGTGCGGCACGCTGCCTTCGCTGTGGTCACGAGCTTCGCCACTTCCGCAGGGACTCGCTCAACCGGACGCTGGCCCTTACGGTCGCCGCCGCCATCCTCTACGTGATCGCCAACACCACTCCGATGCTCGGACTGACGGTGGCCGGGCACCAGGCTTTCACGACCGTCTTCGGCGGCGCGCTCGAGCTCTGGGATGACGGTGAAAAGATCGTCGCGATGCTCGTACTGATGGCGGCCGTCGTGTCGCCGGCGCTGCAGATCCTGTTCATGCTGGTGATCACGACCGCTTCGATGCGCGAGCGTATGCCATACTGGGTCGGCACGCTGCTGCGCTACCATCCGATGACACGCACATGGAGCATGATCGAAGTGATGCTGCTCGGCGTGCTCGTCGCGCTGATCAAGATCGCCGAGCTCGCGCACGTCATCCCTGGCGCGGCGCTGTTCGCGCTCGGCTTCCTCGTCGTCGTGTTCGCGGCGATGCACAGCGTCTTCGATCCGCACGAGATCTGGGAGCGCGTCGAATGGGCGTCCGAGCGCGCCGATCACCCGGCGCACCGGCATCCCGCCGCCGAGCAGCACGCATGACTGCCGTCGCCCCCACCGCGCTCCAGCTCGGCCTTTGCAGCTGCGAGCACTGCGGCCTGCTGTCGCGCGCATGGCCGGGCCACGAGGAAGGACGCTGCCCGCGCTGCGGCGCGGGCGTCGAGCTGCGAAAGCGCGACAGCGTGCAGAGAACCTGGGCCTTCCTTATTGCCGCGGCAGTCTGTTACGTACCCGCCAACCTGCTTCCGGTGCTCACGACCAAGACCGCCGCCGGCAGCGACTCGGACACCATCCTGCAAGGCGTCGTTCTGCTGTGGTCGCCCACCGGCTGGCCGCTGGCGCTGATCGTGCTGGTCGCGAGCGTCATGATCCCGAGCGCGAAGATCCTGGCTCTTGCCTACCTTTTGCTTTCCGTACAGCACGAGAGGGTCGACCATCACGACCAGCACGGCCGCCTATACCGCATCGTGGAGTTCGTCGGGCGCTGGTCGATGGTCGACGTGTTCGTCGATGCCTTTACGGCCGCCCTCGTGCAGCTCCAGCCGTTGATGTCCGTGTCGCCTGCGCCGGGGCTGTTCTTCTTTGCCGCCGTCGTCGTGCTGACCATGCTCGCCGCCGAATCCTTCGATCCACGCCTGATCTGGGACTGCGACGGCGCGCCCGAGGCTCTCCATGCCGGAACCTGAAACGACTCCCGCTCCCAACGTTCCCCAGGCCCGTGTCGTCCGCCGCGGTCGCCTTTCGCGGGTCTGGATCGTCCCGGTTGTCGCTGCACTGGCCGGCGCCTGGATCGCCGTGACCAAGGTGATGAGCGAGGGACCGACCGTGACGATCCAGTTCAAGACCGCGGAAGGAATCGAGGCCGGCAAGACGAAGATCAAGTACAACGGCGTCGAGATCGGCACCTTGCAAACGGTGAAGCTGTCGGACGACCACCGCAGTGCCGTGGCTACCGCACGCATGGAACCCGACACCGAGCACTTCCTCGTCGAGGACACGCGGTTCTGGGTCGTGCGGCCACGCATCTCCGGCGCCAGCGTCTCCGGTCTCGGAACACTGATCTCGGGCGCCTTCGTGACGCTCGACATCGGCGACTCGAAGAAGTCCCAGCGCGAGTTCCTCGCGCTGGAACTTCCGCCGGTGGTCGCGCGCGAGGAGCCCGGGCGCGAGTTCGTGCTCAAGGCGCCCGACCTCGGCTCCCTGGATGCCGGCACGCCGCTGTTTTTCCGCCGCATCAAGGTCGGCGAAGTGACTTCCTACGAGCTGGCGAAGGACTCGAAGACGCTTGCGGTCAAGGTGTTCGTCTTATCGCCCTACGACGAGCTCGTCACGGCGAACACGAGGTTCTGGAACGCCAGCGGAGTGGACGTATCGCTGACGGCTTCGGGCTTGAACGTCCAGACCGAGTCGGCCCTCTCGGTGCTGATCGGCGGCATCGCGTTCGAGACGCCGAGTACCGGCGTGGATCTGCCGGAGTCGGATGTGGACAGTGTCTTTCCGCTTTACGAAAACCACGAAGCGGCCTTCCGGACGCCGGCTCACGACCCGCAGACGTTCGTGCTCGTGTTCCATCAGTCGGTGCGCGGCCTGGCACCCGGAGCGCCGGTCGAGTTCCGCGGCATTCCGATCGGCGAGGTGGTCTCGGTCGATGCCGAGCTGGACGCGAAGAGCTTCGACTTTCGAGCACCGGTCACGATCAGCCTGGATGCCCAGCGCCTCGGCGTTCACGTCATCAGCCTCGAGCCGGGCGCGGATCCGGACGCCGTGCGACGCAACGTCATCGACAGCATGGTCCTGCACGGCGTGCGCGCCCAGCTCGAGACCGGAAACCTGCTGACCGGAGCGCTGTACGTCTCGTTCGACACGTTCCCGGATGCGCCGCCGGCCATGATCGACTGGTCGCACAAGCCTCCGCGCATGCCGACCGTGTCGGGCCAGCTCGAAACGATGGAAGCCAGCGTGAGCAGCATCCTGAACAAGGTCGACAAGATTCCTTTCGAGACGCTCGGAACCGACCTGCAGAAATCGGTCGCCGACCTCGACCGCACGCTGGCTACCGCCAACGCTGCGCTCGTCAGCGCCAAGGGAGCTCTCGACAATACGGGCAGGCTCGTCGAGCCGAACTCTCAGCTGACGACCGACCTCGGCAACACGTTGCGCTCGGTCGACGACGCCGCCAATTCGGTGCGCGTTCTGGCCGATTATCTGGAACGCCATCCCGAATCGCTGATTCGCGGAAAACCCCAGGGGACCAAGTGATGCGAAGCATTTGCGGCGGCGGTCGCGCCGCCTTTCTCGGATCCGCCTTTGCTGCGCTCGTGCTGTCCGGCTGCGCCTCGGCATCGGTCCGCTTCTACACGCTCGGCTCGACGGCCACCCCCGGAAGCGAGCCAGCGCTGCAGGACAAGGTGCTCGTCGGGCCGGTCACCGTGCCGTCGTCAGTGGATCGGCCCCAGTTCGTCGTCCAGGTCGAATCCAACCGCGTCGACATCGATGAGTTTCACATCTGGGCAGCGCCGCTTGCGGAGAGCATCGCACGCACGGTCGCCGGTGACCTCACGACGCTGCTCGGCGATCACAACGTCGTCGTGGCGCCGGCCGCGAACTTCGCGGCGAACTGGCGCGTCGGGATCGACGTGCAGCGCTTCGATTCGATTCCGGGAGACCACGTGGCGATCGATGCGGTGTGGTCGGTGACGCCGGCGGCCGCACCGGCAAAGGCAAGGACGGGGCGTACCCAGGCCGAGGAAAAGGTTGCCGGCGCCGACTACGCGGCCATCGCTGCCGCCCACAGCCGCGCGCTGGCTTCGGTCAGCAGGGACATCGCGTTGGCGATTCGCGCCGGCACGAAGACGAAATGAACCGATTGCGGTCGCTGGCGCCGCAGCTTGCGCTGGCGCTTGTCATCGCTGCGCCGGCTGTGGCGCGCGCGGAGGAAACCCCGCCGGCCGCAGCGGCGACTGCAGCGGCTGCGCCTGCCGCTGCCGCCGCGACGGCAGTCTCATCGCTCGCGACAGCAGGCGACTGGATCCGCAGCGAAGACATCGCCGATCGCGCCGATTCGCTCGAGCGTCGCATCCGTTCGTCACAACCTTCCTCGAGGGACCGCGAGAGCGTCGAGAAGATCGACGAGGACCTCGACGCGATCCTGCCCAGCGTGCGCGAGCGTCTGGCCGAGGCCGACACGGCCCTGGTTTCGGCCACCTCGCTGGTCGAGCTCGAGGATGCCTGGCGCGAGCTGAGGACGACGGCGGAGCCGCTGCGCCAGTGGCGCCAGGACCTCGCTGCGCGCGCCAAGAGCTCCTCGTCGCTATTCGACGACCTCCAGCGCGAGCAGGCGCTGTGGGCGAATACCGCACAGCGGCCCGAGACGAAAGCTGCCGGGGACGCCATCGTCGCACGCGTCGCCGAAATGCAGGCGATGATCCGTGACGCCGTGCTCTCCCAGCGCGAGTGGCGAGCGCGCGTCCTGGCCGTCAACGACCACGTCGTCGACATGACGACGACGATCGATTCCATGCTCGACAAGCTCACGGCCGGCTCCGAGGCCGCCGGACGCGAGATCCTGGCGGCGTCGCGCCCGGCATTGTGGAGCATGCCGTGGCAAACCCAGCTTCCGGCGGAGCTCTCCGGACTCGGCAAGGAAAGCCGGGCGTTCGCAGTCGAGACCCGTGAGTATCTCGTCCGCGACCAGAGGCCGTTCGTCGTGCACCTGGTGCTCGCGCTGCTGCTTATGCTGTGGTTCGGCCACATCTCGAGGGGAGCGAGGGCGCAGGGCGAAGCAACCCGGTTGTCGACGCGCGCCGTGGTCGTGTTCGAGCGTCCCTATGCCGCAGCGCTGATGGTCGCCGCGCTCCTGACGCCAGTCCTCCACCCGCTGGCGCCGCGGCGCCTGAACCAGATCATCGCATTGCTGGCGCTGATTCCGGCTGCCCGCCTCCTGCGACGTGCGAAGGTGCCGGTTTCAGTCGGCAGTTTCGTCCTGCTCGGCGCGATCATTCTTCTCGACCGTGCGTCGATGGTCTTCGGCGCGCTGCCGCTCGTCGCGCGCCTGTGCCAGGACACCGCATTCCTCACCACGCTGTTCCTGCTCCGGCGCGCTTCCATGAAGCTCCGCTCCACGCCGGATCTGCCGCGCTGGATCGCCGTCGCTGCTGTCGTCGGCACATGGAGCGCCGGCATTGCGCTGGTTGCCGACATCTCCGGCTGGTCCGTGCTTGCCGCCCTGCTCGGCCGTGCCGCTACCATAGGTGGCCTCATCGCTCTCTACGTCTATGCCGGCATTCTCTCGCTCGACGCCGCCGCTTCCTACCTGCTGATGCTGCCGCCGTTCGACCGCAGCCTCGTGATCCGCAGCGACTCGGTCGTCGTTCATCGCGTCGTCGGCCGCGTGCTGACGGCGCTCGGAATCCTGCTGTGGCTGCGCCTCGTGCTCGGCGGCATCGGCCTGTGGTCCGTCTCCTTCGACGCGATGTCCTCGCTGATGCAGACGGGAGTGCAGATCGGCGCCGCGACAATCTCCATCGGCGGGATCGTCGCGGCGATGACCACACTGGTGCTGGTCCCGTTGATTGCACGCGTGACCGAGCTGATCCTCCGCGAAGAGGTGTTCCCTCGCACCGATCTTCCGCGCGGCATTCCCCTGGTCCTGTCGACGCTGCTGCGCTACTCGCTGTACACGATCGGTTTTTTCGTCGCGCTGTCGCTGGCCGGGCTGCGCATGACCGAGCTGTCGCTGCTGTTCGGAGGCGTCGGTGTCGGCGTCGGTCTCGGTCTCCAGGACGTCGTCAAGAATTTCGCCGCAGGCATATCGATGCTGCTCGAGCGGCGCATCCAGGTCGGCGACGCGCTGCAGATCCCGAGCCAGCAGGTCTTCGGGCGCGTCAAGTCGATCGGCATCCGCGCGACGCTGGTGCGCAATTGGGACGGTGCAGAAGTCGTCGTGCCGAACTCGGACCTCATCTCCGAGTCGGTCACGAACTGGACGCTCAGCGACAGTCGCCAGCGGATCGAGGTCCAGATCGGCGTCCAGTCCGCCGCCGATCCCGCCACGGTCGTCGCGCTCCTGCTCGAGACCGCCGCCGAAGATCCGAACCTGCTGAAGGAGCCGCCGCCGTCGGCGACGCTCGTTTCGTTCGACGGAGCGACGACGAAGTTCGCGCTGAGAGCGTGGATCGACGCGGAATTCGAGCGAGCCGGCGGCATCCGCAGCAGCCTCGCCATCCGCGTGCACCAGCACCTGAAGGCCGCCGGAGTGCCGCTCGGCCAACCCCAACCCGTCGCCTGACCCTCACCGCGCGAGACTTCGGCGCTTCTCCTCGAGCTCGGCCAGCGTGCGCGGCCAGTCGTCGTGCATCAGCCTGGCCAGGCTGCGATCCGACAGCAACCGCCCTTCGTTCTGACAGACGGCGCAGTAGTTGGTCTCGCTGTCGGCGTACGCAATACGCTGCACGGCGCTGCCGCAATCGGGACACGGCTTGCCGAAGCGGCCGTGCACGGCCATCTCGGGACGGAACGCGGTAACGTGCTCGGGAAAATCCGCGCCGGCCTGCGCGCGCAGCCTTCCGATCCATTCCTCGAGTACCGCCCGGGTCGAGTCGAAAAGTCGCATGAGCTGGTCGTCGTCGAGACGACGAGTCAGCAGCAGCGGCGACAGTCGGGCGCGGTGCAGGATTTCGTCGGAATAGGCATTTCCGATTCCGCTCAGCAGGTGCGGATCGGTAAGAGCCCGCTTCAGCGTGTGGTTCTCGGCAACGAGCCGCTGCGTGAATTCTTCCGGGCTTGCCGTCAGCGGTTCGAGCCCTCCGGGATCGTGGGCCGCGAGGGCGTCGCGACCGGCAACGATCGACAGCGTCGCGCGCTTTTTCGGGGACGACTCGGTCAGCACGAGCGTGCCGTCGGGGAACGACCAGGTGGCCAGCACCGTGCGCGACGCGCCGGCCGGCGCTTTTTTCTTCCAGTGCAGGCGGCCGGCGATCATCAGGTGGAGCACGGCGAACAGCTCATCTTCGAACGCGAGGACCAGCCGCTTTCCGATCCTTTCGACGCCCACGACAGATCGGCCGACGAGCGTCGAAGCCGGTGGAACGACGGTCTTCAGCAAGGAGGGACCGCGGATGGAAAGGGAGTCGAGCGGCTGCCCGGCAATGCGGCGCTCGAGTGCCTCGCGATAGACGGTGATGTCCGGAAGCTCGGGCATGTGCCAGTGCGGCGCGTCGGCGGCTGCGCTGCAGCAGCGACCCCGCGCCATGCCGGGCCTGCGCTACCGGCTTTGGCCGCTCAAGAAAAGCGCAGGATGCCTCGTGCGGGGTTTTCGCCCGCTTGCGCGTGAGGCGGTGAACCCCGCCACTTCGCAGTAACGCGGTGCGCCTGCCCTGCGCGCGGCGCGCCACGGGAACCTGCTACAACGACGACATCGATCGGGACCAGAACCGTCCGGGGGCGGCAAGTGAGCCTCGCATTCGGCCAGAAAATCGCGCTGGGAATCTCCTGCCTGGTCGGCATTACCGTCGCGGCGGCGCTGTCGGTCTCCGGCGCGTGGGTCACCCACGCGGTACGCGCGAAAATCGACCGCGACCTTGCCGCCGCCGACCAGACGGTAGCCGAAGTCCTCAGGATCCGTTCCGGCGAGCTTTCCGCAAAGACGTCGATGCTGCTGGCCGATGCGCCGTTGCGCGACGCCGTCATCGCAGATACCGCCGATCCGGAACAAGCGGGAGCAATTGCGCGCGCCGCCGGCCGCCTGGTGGGCAGCGACCTGCTGATGCTCGTCGACGATCACGCGCGCCTGCTCGCGAGCGCGACGCACGCGGAGCGTCGCGGCGAAAACATGGCTGGCAATGCCGCAATCGCCGACGCGCTCGCGGGCCGTACCTTCGAGGGCCTGCTCGGCGCCGACGACGGGATCTACCAGGTCGTCGCCGTGCCGGTGAGGGACGGAGATCGCGTCGCCGGGGCGATCGTCGCCGGCTTTGCGGTCGGCGACACGCTGCTTGCCAACCTCGAGGACATGACCAACTCGCTGGTCGCGCTGTGGTCGCCATCGGTAGCCGAAGTCTCCAACCGGGCAAGGCCCGTCTTCGGCGACATTGCCGGCCGCATCGTCGTGACGCCGGGTCGCGCCACCAGGCTCGAGACTTCCGCAGGGCCTTACGTCGTGCGCGTCGGCGAGATCGGCAGGTCCGGGATTTCGTATGCGCTGGCTCGCTCGATGGATGTCGAGCTGGCGTTCTTCCGCGAGCTTCGCCAGCGCCTGCTGGCTGGCGCCGCGCTGCTTCTCGCCGCTGCCCTCGCGGCCGGCTTCGTCTACTCGCGCCGAGTGACGCGGCCCATCGAAGCGCTGGTCGAGGGCACGGAGAGACTGGCCGCCGGGGATCTGTCGGCGCGAGTGGAGATCCGGTCCCGCGACGAGCTGGGTCGCCTGGCCGGGGCATTCAACCAGATGGCAGGTGAAATCCAGGACCTCGTCGAGGAGGAGCGCCATCTTGCCGCCGACGCCGCCGCGCTCAGCGAAAAACTCGCGGCGCTGAACTCCGACCTTCAGGTGCAGATCGCCGAGCGCCGCCAGGCGGAAACCGAAGTGAAGCGGCTCAACGAGGACCTCGAAGCGCGGGTCGCCGCGCGCACGGCAGAGCTGGAGGCGGCCAACCGCCAGCTCGAATCGTTCTCTTACTCGGTATCGCACGATCTTCGCGGGCCGCTCCAGCGCATCAGCGGATTCAGCGAGATCGTGCTGGCCGAAGCGGGACCGCGCCTGGACGAGGATCAGCGCCGCTCGCTCGAGCGCATCCGGGCAAGCGCGTTGACGATGGGCGGACTGATCGAAAAGCTGCTCGAGTTCGCCCACGTCGGGCGCTGCCCTCTCGACCGGCGCGTGGTCGACGTGAGCACGCTCGCGCGCGGGATCGCCGAGGACCTCGCCTCCAGCGATCCGTCACGCAGCGCGAGCTTCGTCATCGCCGACGAGCTCGTAGCCAGAGGCGACGGCGACCTGGTCGGCGTCGCGCTGCAGAACCTGATGTCGAACGCGTGGAAATTCACGAGCCACAGCCCGCGGGCGCGCATCGAGCTCGGCGTCGAGGCGGGCAACGGCGATGGCCCCACCTTCTTCGTGCGGGACAACGGCGCCGGCTTCGAGACCGCCGAAGCCCACAAGCTGTTCCGCGTGTTCGAGCGGCTGCATTCGGCGCGCGAGTTCGAAGGCCATGGAATCGGCCTGGCGATCGTCAAGCGCATCGTCGAGCACCACGGCGGCCGCGTCTGGGCCAGCGGCTCACCGGGCGCCGGCTCTACGTTCCGTTTCACTCTCGGCGCTTGAAAATCCGAGGCCGCCGATCGCCGCCGTGCTCGGAGCGAAAGGCCGCACGCGGTCTCACGTCGGACTTGCATTGCCGGCTTGCGCGCATTGCGCGCGCCGCTGCGGTGCCCTATCGTCGACCGCATGCGCCTTCGGATTCTTCTCTGCGTGATGGCCGTCGCCGCGCTGGCCGCGCGGTCCGGCGCTGCGGACATCGTTCAGAATGCAAAAGCGCCTGCGGAAATCCTGGCACGGGCGCAGGCCTATCTCGTATCGCAGGTCGGGCCGGAGTATGCGGCGCAAAATTACGAACTTCGCGACGACCTGACCACGTCGACGGCCAACACGAGCCAGGCCCCTGCGCGCTCCTGGACCCTCGCCTACCGATACCGGCCCTGGACCGAGGTTGGCGCCGCGCAATCGAACATCTACGTGATCGTTCCCGCCGACCCCGAACGCCCGGCGTCCGGATACGTCGCGACCTTCGACGGCGCCGGCAAGATCATTGCGCCGCGCGTGTCACGTGCGGAGGCGGAGACGAAGATGCGCGCGGGAGGTGGAGGCGCCGTCCTGGAAGGTCCCCTGTCGCTCGACGTACAGGGCGACGGTCGCACTGCGCATCCGGTCTGGCTCGGAGTCTTCCCCGTCGGCGAGACGAAAGGCTCGTGCTGGATTACGCGGCGGGTGACGATCGATGCCGTCACGGGCAGCGTCACCGTCTCGCCTGACGAAACCGCCTGCGAATAGAGCGCAAGCTCAGACGCGAACGGCGGGTTGGGACACCGGCGAAACCAGGGCGTCTCCGGGGCTTTCCGCGGCAGGCGCGTAAACCGCGATCGCCTCGCTGCGCCCGCGCAGCACCACCCGATCGACCAGCCGAAACGCGAGCGTGTCGCCGCAGGCAAGCATCGTCGCCTCCGATACAAGCATCGGTGAGTCGAGCTGCTTGGTGAGCTGCTCGAGCCTGGAGGCAACGTTGACCGTATCGCCGATCACCGTGAACTCGCGCCGGGATTCCGCACCGATGTCGCCGACGACCGCCGGTCCTCCGTGGATGCCGATGCCCATGCGCAGCAGCTCCTCCGAAGGCCTCTGCAACCGCGCGAGCTCCTTCTGCATCGCGAGCGCGCAGCGTACCGCACGCGTCGCCTGGTCCGGCTGATCCACCGGCGCACCGAAGTACGCCATCAATCCGTCGCCGAGGAACTTGTCGAGGGTGCCTCCGTGCGCGAAGACGACCTCCACCATCGCCGAGTGGAAGCGGTTGAGCAGGATGACCACCGCATGCGAATCGAGGCGTTCGGCGATGCGGGTAAAATCGCGAAGGTCGGCGAAGAGCACCGTGACGTCGCGACGTTGCGCACCGCCTGCCGTCGCGCCGGCCTCGACCGCAGCGGCGACCTGCGGCGAGAAATATCGACCGAGACGCTCGCGACGCAGGTGCTCGATCGAAGCTTCGGCGACGATGCGCACCGACTGCTCCCGCCAGTAGACGCACACCGCCGCCACCAGCGTCGTCAGCGCCGTCACCATCGCGAGGAACGTGTAGTCGTGCCCGGCACCCGTCAGCCCGAACACCTGCAGCACGATGGCAACGACCGCAGCCGTCACCGTCTGCCGCACGTCCAATGCAAGCGAGGCAAGAACGACGAATGCCGCGAATGCCAGCGGCAGCATCATCAGGATCGAGTCCGCCAGAAACGGCGTGTCGCTTGCCCGCGCCGCCCGCGCGGTTGCGCGCACGATCCAGTACACCATCGGCATGTCGAGGAACGCGATCGTGTAGCCGCTCCAGGCCGCCCATGCGTCGAAACGGTGTCGCAGGCGCCACGCCAGCGCTGCGACGGCCGTGTAGCCCAGCAGAGGCCCGTACGGTGCGCCTTCCCATCCGCGCACGGCGATGGTGAAAATTCCCTGGAGCAGCACGACGACGACGAGGGCAGCGAGGCGAAACGCCGCGATCTGGCGGCTGTTGCGCTCCCTCTCGACCGCCAGCGCGGCGCGAAAGCCGGGATCTGCGCGTTGCATGGTCCCGATCTCATCAGAGGGGCCGGGCCAGAAACAGCCCGGCCGCTACTGCGGCGGCGGCGCAGCCGTGATTCCATGGAACGGCGCAGCCGTGATTCAAAGGCAGGAGCCGTGGTCGATCGCACCCAGGAGCGCAACCGGATGGTTCGCGAACAGCTCGCGCAGCGCGGAATCGCCGACCGCGCCGTCCTTGCTGCGTTCAGCGCGATTCCCCGCGAGCTGTTCGTGCCGCGTACCCTTGCGAGTCGGGCCTACGAGGACTGCGCGTTGCCGATCGCGTGCGGCCAGACGATCTCCCAACCGTTCGTCGTCGCGTACATGTTCGAAGCGCTCGCGCTCACGGGGCGCGAGCGCGTGCTCGAAGTCGGAACCGGATCGGGCTACTCCGCGGCGATCCTTTCCCATGTGGCGCGCACGGTATTCTCGGTCGAGCGTTTCGCCAGGCTCGCAGCGTCGGCCGAGCGAAGATTGCACCGGCTCGGCATCGTCAACGTCCACGTCTCGCGCGCAGACGGGACTCTCGGGCTCGCATCCGAGGCACCGTTCGATGCGATCGTCGTGGCGGCCGGCGCACGGGAGGTACCGCAGCCTCTCGTCGACCAGCTCATCGCGGGCGGGCGTCTCGTGATGCCCGTCGGCGGCGACGGGGAGTTCCAGAGCCTGATGCGTATCACGCGGAGTGAGAGCGGCGGCGTCAGCGAGGAAGACCTGGGACAATGCCGCTTCGTGCCGCTGGTCGCCGGTACCGCACGCCGATAGAACACCACCTGCTGCGCAGCCACGGCGTCGTTCCCGTCGCGCCCGGCTCGCGGATGCGACTACGAACGTGTCGCGACGGCGATCAGCGCGAGAAC
The DNA here is from genome assembly GCA_036493895.1 of Candidatus Binatia bacterium. Lineage (NCBI taxonomy): Bacteria > Candidatus Binatota > Binatia (SeqCode) > Binatia bacterium. Next base: position 136,863 of record DASXOZ010000053.1, read on the forward strand.
GCCATCGACATCGTGTTCGTCGGCATTTCTTCGGATGCCAGCGGACGCGCCACCTCTGCGGGCGTCGGTCCGATCCGGTCGACGACCGGAGCCAGGGCCTCGAGGTCGAAGCCGAACAACGCGGCGGCGTTGGTCCCGAGCATGCAGCGCGCTTCGGTTTCCGGCACGTCGTGGAACGTGTGCCGCAGTGCCTGGCGCGTGTACGGATACGTCCCCTCGTAGTGTGGATAATCGGTTCCCCAGCAGAATCGCTCGACCCCGACCGCGTGGCGCTGGCGAACTTCCTCCGGGGAGGCGGCGCTGGCGCCGTACCAGATGTTGCGCCGCGCATAAAAGCTCGGCGGCTCCGGCGTCACCGCCTCGACGTTGAACTCGAACTCGCCGACGAAACCTTTGCGCACGAAACTCCAGATGCGGTCGAGCTGCTCGAGCGTCGCCGGCACCCAGCCGCAGCCGGACTCGGTGATGATGTAGCGTAACTTCGGAAAGCGGTGGAAGACGCCGGCCAGGATCAGGTGCGAGAAGCTGCGCGTCGAGAACCACGGCGTCTCGAGAAAACGGATCGGAAGCGAGATCGGGTAGTTGCCGTAGCTCGGTGATCCGGTTCCGCCGTGGTGGTTGAGCACGACTCCCGTGTCTTCGCAGACTTTCCAGAACGGATCGTAATCCGGCGCGTACAGCGGCTTGATGTGCGTGCAGTCGTCGGGGACGTGAGGCAGCAGCACGCCGCCCTTCAGGCCGCTGTTCGCGATCCACTCGACGTCGCGTATCGCCTCGTCGATGTCGTTGAGGTAGACGATGCCGACTCCGGCGCGGCGCTGGCGCTGCTCGTTCTGGAAGTCGAGCAGCCAGCGGTTGTGGGCGCGGATACCTTCGAGCCACAGCGGATAGTCTTCGCGCGACGGATTGCCGCAGATGAGCACGCTGCTGCGGAAGAACGGCGGCACCGTGTTCGGAAACAGGATCTCGCCGGCCACCCCTTCACGATCCATGTCGGCGATGCGCTCGGCATCGTCCCAGTTCTTGTGCTTCTTCGATCCGATGTGCTCGCGCTGCGGGTTGCGGTAGCTGCCTCTCCATTCATCGAAGAGGGCCTGGTGCCCGGCGTCGAGATAGTCGCGGTAGCCGGCGACGCTGGCACCGGCGTGGGCGTCCGACGTGATGACGGCGTAGGGCCTGTTGTCCATGCGCGCATCGTAGCCGCGCGTCGCGCCGACGCGAGCGGACGATCCGCCCCTGTGGAGCCGGCTCGCGGCCGCGTCAGAGCGGGGGTAGCTTCAGCCCGGCGTCCCCGAGGAACTTGTGCATCGCGCCGGCCACTTTGCGCACGCTCGGGCGCAGCGCGACCCGCGAGCGCCACGCCGCGAGGTTGGCCAGCGCCGGATCGGCCGGCGCGCCCAGGAAGGACGCGAAGAACTGGGCCATGAAAAATGCGATGTCGGCGTACGAGAAGGTCCCGGCCAGGTATTCGCGCCCGGCCAGCCGCGAGTCCGTCTTCCCGTAGAACGCGACGATCGCGGCGCGCGCCGCATCGGCGACCGCGTCGCCGCCGGGCAGGCCGCGCGAGCGCGGCATCAGCGCAATGACGTTCGGGAAGAACACTTCGTCCGACTCCAGCTCGAGCAGGCGCGCCCTCGCCCTTTCCTTGCGGTCGCGCGGCCACATCGGAGGCGCGGGGGCCAGCTCTTCGAGATACTCGAAGATCTGCGTCGAGTCGTAGATCTCGAGGTCGCCGTCGATCAGGACCGGCACCTGCTGCTTTGGATTGATGCGCGCGACGTCGCCATGTTTCGGCTCGTACAGCGTCGCGAGCGAGAACGGCACGAACTCGCGCGGACAATCGATGCCCTTTTCGAGCACGGCAATCTCGGTCTTGGAGCCGAACATGCTGAGCGGACCCGAGTAGAGCTTCATCGTCGCCTCCGTCTGCGCCGGTGCGAGCCCGGCGAACCGGGGTTTCCCGCAACGTGCTGGAGGTTCTACATCGCGGTCGCGGCTTTCCAAGGGCCACTTGGCAACGACGCGCCAGGACCACCGCGCCGCGAGGCAAGGTCCGCGATGTTCGCGTGCTCACGCGTTGTTTCGGCCGCCTCAGGCAAGCTCGCAGCGAAATTGCGGAAAACCTCCGCGAAGCGGTCCGGCTGCTCCAGGAACGCCGCGTGTCCGGCATCGAACATCTCGATGCGATGGTCGGGGAACGTCGATGCCGCCGGCTGGGTTCGCGACCACGGGATCACGCGATCCTGCCGCGCCCATGCGAACAGCGTGGGACACAGCACGTGCGGAGCCAGCGCGCGGATGTCGGCCTCCGGCGCGTTGAAACTGGTCCAGGCCTCGACCAGCACCGGAGCCACCTGCCTGCAGCCCGCGACGATGCGCTCGCGCTGGGCGCGCGCGGCCGGCTGCGGCAGCACCACCCGGTAGTACATCGCGAAAGCACGACGGAACCACCACGCGCCACGCGCACCCGCTTCGAAGAAAGACGTCATGTGACCGATCACGAAGCGCGTCGTGCGATCGGCACCGATCAGGCCGCCAGTATCGCAGAGCACGAGGCCGCGCACGAGGTCGGGCCTTCGCGCTGCCGTCTGGATCGCCGCAGCGCCGCCGATCGAGCAACCGATCACGATCACCGGCTCGCTCGAAAGTTGCGGAATCAACTCGTCCAGAATCTGCGAGTAGCGCGCGGCGCTGGCCTTCTCTTTCTCGCGGGGGCTGCTGCCCTGCCCCGGCCAATCGACCGCGATCACCTCGAAATCGTCGCTGCAGCGCTCGGAGAAGGGTTCGAAGTCGCGTGCACCGTGACCGGTGGCGTGAAGGCACACCACTTTCGGGCCCGCCCCTTTTCTGTTCAGCGCAATCGTCGCGCCCGCGGCCTCATGGAATTCGATCGGGTTCCAGGCTCCGGCGGCGGCAACGATCGGGTCGATGGTCGGCTGGTGGATCGATTTCATTGGGTGTCTTCGCTGGAAAGTGCCGGCGACGTGCATGACGTGATAGATATATCACGTCGGAAAGTATAGAGTCGCGTGTCATGAGTCAAGGGGAATCGACCGGCCGCGATTTGCCGACGCCTGCGGGCGCCGCAGGTAGTCCGGGCCGGCGCCGGCCGGGGCGTTCCGGGCCGGCGAAGCCCGCAGGGTCACGCGACGCCGGCGGTCGTCCGGAGCCCGGCGTCGCTCGCCAGGCCCTGCTGGATGCGGCGCGCGCCGAGTTCGACGAGGCCGGTTTCGAAGGCACCGACACGAACCGCATCGCGCGCCGCGCCGGCTACGCGCCGCAGACGTTCTACCGCCACTTCCGCGACAAGACGGAGATCTTCGTCGAGATCTACAAGCGCTGGTTCGACGACGAGTGGAGGGACCTCGAGAACGCGCAAGCCAAAGGCGCCGAAGGGGCCGCGCGCGTGACGCTCGCACACCACGCTCGCCATCGCGAGTTCCGCCGCAGCCTGCGTCGGCTCACCGTCACTGACCCGGTCGTGCGCACGGCGCGAGCCGAGAGCCGGCGCCGCCAGGTCGCACTGCTCGCGGCAGAAGACGCCGCGCGTGGGCGCGAGCGCAGCGATGCAACCCGCATCGCACTGCTGCTCGCCGTCGAGCGCATCGCCGACGCCGCGGCCGACGGCGAGCTTCACGACCTCGGCGTGACGCACGAGCAGGAAGTCGCGATGCTCGCCGACGTGATTCGTCGTTTCGCGCGCTGAACACTGCGCGGAAGCCGGCGCATTCGCCGGCCGACGCGGGTTTCAGGGCGCAATGCCCTTGCCGGTGAGATGGGTCGTCACGGAAGACTCGTTCGGATCGTCGCTCGCAACCGTGAGCGTGGCGCCCGTCTTGCCGACCGCCGCCGGCGTGAACGTGACGGGAACGGCTTTCTGGCCGTGCGCGGCGATCGTGAAGCCCTTCGTCGGCACCTCGAATAGGGTCGAACTGGAGGTCACGGACGTTATTTGCAGAGGATGATCGCCGAAATTGCGGATCGTGAGCGATCGAGTCACGGGAATACCGAGTCTGGATCGACCTTCGGCGAACGATACGGGCACCGAGATGTCCTGGACTCCCAGGCCGATCGCATGGACAACGCCATCGACGCCGGCGATGTAGAGCGTGCCCTCGGCGATGGCCAAGGCGCCTGGCGAGGGCCACGACCATATTGAACTCTTCGCGTCGAGGTCGATGCAGTAGACCGCCTTCGCGCCCGACACGAAGGCATGGGTCTGCGTGACGACGATATTCCCGCCCAGATTGTCGTTCGGGATCTCGACGGCCCACTGCCTCTCGCCAGTCTTGCGGTCGTATGCGGCGAATGTCCCGGCGTCGATCGCGTAGACCACGCCTCCGTGCACGGCCGGCTCGCCGCTGAACGTGGAAAACAGCTGCCACGCGATCGCCTGACCTTTCAGGTCCCATTTCGTCAGGCGCCCGTCGTGGATGGTGAACGCACCGCCCTGCCCGTCCAGGACCGGCGCCGGTCCCATCGTCCACCCATCCCAACGGAAATTCGGGTCGACGATCGTGTATGCGGGCGTTCCGCTGATTCGATCGAACACGTACAGCCCGGGCGCGTATTCGCCGAGGTATGCATACGTGTGGCCGGCATCCACTGCCGGCGTCCATCCGTCGTACTGCGGAAGGCCGACGTACCAGCCCTCGCTGCCCGAAACGGCGTCGAAGCTGTACATCCCGCCGTACTCGCCACCGTCGACGTAAACGGCACCGTCGAAGATCGTGGGCGCCGAATAGCGCTCCCATTGTGCTCCGTGCAGCGTGCGGAAGCGGAAGCGTCCGTCACGGGCGCGGTACGAGCGCAGATACGTGTCGCCCGCGTTGTTGCACGTCTGGATGTAGACGTTGCCGAAGCCGTAGCTCGGCGGATTGACGGAGAAGACACCTTCGTAATCGACGCTCCATCGCACACTGCCGTTGCGGGCGTTCAATGTGAAAAGCGACTGTACGCCGAAGTAGCCTCGCTGGGTTACGAACACGAGACCGTCGGCACCTGTCACCGGATTGAGGCTGGCACCGCCGAGGTCCGCGTCCCACAGCGAATGAAACCGCGACGGGTCCAGCGGCACCGGCATGAAGCCGTTGTGCGAAGCGTTCTGCTGGAACATCGGCCATTGATCGCTCGCCCACGTCTCGCGGGCGATGCAGGCGAGAAAAGCCAGTGAGACGACCACTCGTGCGATTGTCATGGGAAGGCTCCGGACCGACCGCTGTCCCCCGGGAAGCGACGGCGCGTCCCGCCTATCGGCCGGACCGGCCGGAGTCAACGAGAGTTCGTCATCGATCACCGCGGCCACGTTCGATAACCCGTGGCAACCTGCGCCGGAAGGACTGGAATGTGACCGACTACACGCCGCGTCAGCGGCTTTCCCAGCACTGACCGTCGCTGTTCGCCCACTGCGTCGTAACGACGGCGCCGTCCGGAATGTCGCCGGCCGACAGCGGAATGGATGCGCCCGCCGCCTTGACGAGCAGGCCGCCGGCGCCGGTGCTCTTGGCGAGAAGCTTGACGCGCGTGATGCCCGACGAGCCGCCGCTGTCGTTGCGGTACTGGAAGCCGAGGCTTCGCCGCGCGATCCACGCCGAGCCCGCCGCAACGCCGAGATCGGCAACGAGCGCCGGTCCGCTGCCCGTGTCGGCGTAGATGCAAAGCGCCGCCGACGTCGTCGAGCGCGGGTCGCCGAACTCGGAGACGCCGGTGGGATCGCCGCTCTTCCACTTCCACATGAGGCGCTTGCGCGTCGGATCCGAAAGGCGCGTCGCCAGGCTGGCCGTCGTGGTCTGGTGGCAGCCGGTCATCGGCGCGGCGTCGCACGAGAACGGCGGCGGCGGCGAGAACGGCGCGGCCGATCGCGAGCGCGAGACCCACGTCGTGTTGCCCTGGTTGTCGCGCACCGAGAACTTGATCTCGCCGTCGTCGGGAACAGTAACCGCGCCTCCGAGGTCGATGCGATAGATGCCATCGCCAACCTCGGAGGCGAGGTCTGCCAGCTCGCTTCCCGCAGAGCGACCGGCAAGACTGAAATTCGCGACGATCGACAGGGAACCCATTGCGACGCCGCTGTCGGCATCGGCAATGCCGACGACGATCTCGGAAAGATTCGTCATCGTGCGGCCCTCGCGCGGGACGCTCACCTCGAGCGTCGGCCGTATTTCATCGAGGAACCAGCCCCAAGGCGTCGCGCCGCCGTCGCCGTTGTTGATGGGGCAGCCGAGGTCGATCCAGCGCGCGATCGTCATCTTCTCGTCGATCGTCAGCGCCGCAACACCGCTGCCGACCGGCGGCATGATCGTGCCGGTGAAGTCGAGGTCGGCGTCGTTGGCCGAAGCGCCCGGCGGCAGCGTTGCCGCATTTCCCGGTGTCGTTTCGGTCGGATGATCGGCATTGGTCCAGCCGTCCAGCCGCTGGCCGAAGATCTTCCACATGAGAAGGCTGCGGCGGCTCTGGAAGCTGCGGATATAGCGGCTCGCGTTGGTCTGCCGCCAGCCGGCGCCGGTCACAGGCGGATAGCCCCAGCTTGCGTCCTGGTCGTCGGCAAGGCGCGCGTAGTCGCCGGGCACGCCGCCGTAGTCGGCGTAGTCGTCGAGCACGAGGTTTGCGCCGGGCATCGCGTTCATCTGGCTGTGGCACGGCACGCAGCTTCGCTGCAGCAGCGGCCGGATGTCGCGGTAGAACTCGACGTTGACGATGCCCTGGCTGACGACGTTCAGCGTCGGATTGCCCGAGACGTCGTGACTGACCAGGGGCGTCAGCTTCGAAAGATCGTAGACGTGGTAGCCGGGCTGGTCGGCGGCCGTCGTCTCGAAATCGAGCGGCTGCTGGCTGTGCGCGTGGCAGCCGCCGCAATCGTAGCGCGACTCGCCGGGCCGCACCTGATGCCAGGTCTGCGCCATCGCCAGCGACATGCCGTTGCGGTCGAGGAGCTGGAACGTGAACGGAGTGTCGGCAGGAATCTTCGCGAGGAAGCTCGTGTCGGGATTTCCTTCCGGATCGAGCAGCGCGCCGCCGCCCGGTGCAGTCTTGCGCAGCGGAATCTCGCCGAGAATGCGCAGGCGCTCCATCGCGTGGCTGAAAAAAAGCTGTCCGCCGCTCGGGCCGCCGTTGGGCCCGTAGCTTCGATGCGTGCCCGGCTCCATCGCGAGCAGGCGCACTGCCCAGATGTCATCGTTGGTGTACTTGCCGTCGTCGGAGCCCTGCGTCGACCAGTTGTAGCTCTGCCCGTTCTCGGCGGTGTTGAAAACGTCGAGCCCGTCGTAGTCCTCGCTGCCGGCCGAGGCGAAACCCGGAAAGCTGTCGCGCTTGTAGAAACTGCTCGTGCCTACGAGGCCGTACGGGGTTCCGGCCGGAAGAAGATCGGGATGCTCGCTGCCGTCGTTGGGCAGCCACGGGAGCTCGGCCGGTTCGGCGATGCCGTGCACGTCGGAGTACGGCACGACGGCGCGAGGCCACGCTTCGTTGTAGCGACTGTCGTTCTTGATCTCGACGAGCTGCGATGGATCGGTGACGACGTTGCCGCCGGGAATCAGGTAAATGCCTGCGTCGTAGTACGGAGTGGGCGTGGGCCGGTCGAGATTGTTCGCCGGGCCGGGCGTCCACACCACGAGCAGGTCTCCGCCGGGCGCGGCCGAGGGTTGCGTGAACTTCCCGACGCGAACGCCGCCCGCTCCCACCGGCGCGGCCTCGTCCTGTCCGGTCGTGAACGGCGTAATCGAGTACATGCCGCCGCGAGGCGTGAACGGCATCGTGAACGGATAGTGGTAGCCGGCGCCGACAGTCTGGTCGATCGAAGGATTCTGGTCGAGAAATGCGGGATAGAACGGCGGCTGGCCGGCCGGAGGAGAAAGCGGCATGCGGTAGAGCGCGCCGAAGCCGTTGTTGTTCAGGTTGTAGTAGTCGACGACGACGAGATCGCCGCCGGAGAGCTGCGTCATGAAGTGGAAAGCCTGACCGTCATGGAACGCGCTGACGACGGGTCCCCAGTGGCGGCCGTCGGGATCGATCGACCACAGGCCCCACATCCGCGGATCGCGAAGACCCTGCGATTCGTGGGAGCTGAACACGAGGCGGCCGTCGGCCAGTGGCGTCGGATGCAGCGCGCTGCTGATGTTCATCGGCGCGATTTCGGTCACGTTGCGACCGTCGTCGTCCATCACGTACAGCTGCAGGCTCGGATTGGTGTAGCCTTTCGGCGGCAGGAAGCCGTTGCGATTGCTGACGAACGCGATCTTGCCGCCGGCAACCGGAGCCGGGCCGAGATTGAGAATGCCGTACCCGAGGTGATCCCACGAGTACTGGTCCGGAGTGTCCACCGGCTGGTAGTTCCCGCTCGGGTCCTGGTACCAGTGCGCCGCGCCGGTGTTCGGCGTGAACTCGCCGTGCGTGAGCTGCTGCACGGTGCGCGAGGCAAGGTGGATGCGATAGATGTCGGAGCCCGCGTACGAAAGCCCGCGCTGGTCGTTGATCCCTGCCGGCTGCTGGTCGTGGAAATACGCGAAGTACACCCACTGCGCATCGAACGAGACGAAAGGATCGGTAACCGACCCGTCGCCGCCTGCGAACAACACTTCTTCGCTGCCATCGGGATGCAGCAGCACGAGGTCGGCGCCGGGATCGATGCGTGCGGGATGGAACACTTCGGGCCACAGCGTGTTCTGGCTGTTGCCGAAGCGCGGCTGGCGTACGTAGACGATGTCGTAGGGAACGACGCCGGCCTGCGACGCCGTCGCGACTACGAGAATCAAGAGTGCCGCTGCTCGCGCTGCGGCCGCGTGGACCCGTCCCCCGATCCGCATCGGCTGTTCCCCCCGACCAAGGAACCACGACGGCCGCCGGCCATCAAGGGGCCGCGCGCAAATTCGCTGGCGAAGGGAGCTGAGCCTGTATTCAGCCCGGAGTCGCGGCCGTGGTGTCGCTGGCAACGGCAAACACGTGAGGATTCAGCTTGATCCAGGCGAGCAGGTGCCGCTCGGCCAGCTCCGAAGGCTCTTCCTCGAGCATCACGATGCGGCCGTCTTCGAACGTGATGCGCTCGGAGCCTTCGATCATCAGGTCGGCGGCGCCGTCGATGTGGAACGTGACGACCCAGCTTCGCAGCACGCGGTTTCCGTCCACTTCCGGACCCTGGGTCGTGCGCACGCGACGCGACTGGCAGCGACGGTCGAATGCATCGAGCTCGCGGCGAAGGCGGCGGAATATGGCGGCGCGGCCTTTGGTGCGACGTCCGGTGCTGCCGTAAGTCTGGTAGACCGCGTCCTCTGCAAAGTACGGCTCGAGCCGCGTCCAGCGATCGTCGCCAACGGTCTTTTCGAAATCGGCTTCGTAAGCCGCGAAAGTGGTGAGCAGGTCCATTGCGCGAGACAATGGACCGCGGGCCGTGCCGATGGAAGTGCCGCCCCGCCCCCGTTCGCGCACGCCCTGCTGACAATCACGTCCGCGCCGGTCGGCGTCGCCCCCTCATGGAACACCGAGGCTGCGACGTACGGCATCATCGAGGCGGGCCTGGCCGAAGCGCGTGGTGACGTGCCGGTGAGCCTCGGCGGCCAGCCTCTCGCGAAGTGCTGGATCGCGCAGCAACTGTGCGACCGCTGACGCAAAATCCGCGTATTCGCACACGAGGCCGTGGCGCCCGTGCTCGATCTCGAGGCCGCTCGCGCCCACCGGCGTCGTCACCAGGGCACGTCCCGCAAGCATCGCCTGCAGCAGCTTGAACTTCGTGCCCGAGCCGGCACGAAGCGGCGCCGCAAAAATGCCGCACCGTTCCAGCCAGGGCTCCATGCTCTCGACCTCGCCGGCAATCGCCACCGCCGGCGTCGCGAACGCCGCGGTCCTCATTCGCCGCGTCGGCCCGCGGCCGACCAGGGTGATGCTGTGCCCTACGGTGCGGCGTGCGAGCTCCTGTGACACGCCGATGAGGGCGAGCGCCGCATCTTCGTTCGGCGGATATTCGAAAAATCCGCTCAGGAGGATTTCGCTGGATGTAGACGGGGCCAGTGGCGCACGACCCGGCAGCACATTGGGCACCACGTCGACACGCGGCAAAGCGAGCGTTCGCGAAAACCACGCGGCATCTTCGCCGCTTGCGGTCCAGACGCGATCGGCAAGCGGAAGCACACGCCGCTCGAGTGCGTCGGTATTCGTCGCGAGCAGCGAATACAGCGCCCTGGCCGCCGGTGTGCGCGTTACGGACGCAACGTTTTTCCACAACACCGATTCCACGTTGAAGTTGTCGACGACGAGCATCGGCGTCACATCGCGCAGCGCCGGCGCCGCCTCACCGAGAAACGTATCGCCGAGCACGACGACGTCGGGACGGCGGGCGAGGATTTCCCCGCGAAGCTTTTCGCCGAGCCGTCCTTCGGCAAGCCGCAGCGCCGGTATCGAGCGACCGGTAGCCGCGCCGCGCACGATGCGTGCGGCGCGAGGGAGCGCTCCGCGCTGCGGCGTCGCCCACAGCGTCGCACCGCGGGCCGCGAGCCAGGCGCGCGCGCGCTGGCCCGGCTCGTCGGCGACCACGATCAGCTCGACGGATCCACATTGCCCGAGTGCAGCGAGAACGGCGGCGCATCGCATCGCTCCGCCGAAGTGGGCCGGGAAAGGAGACGCCGGCGCAATGTACAGGATCTTCAACGGCGCGGCTCGAGCGCGGCCTGCCACGCGCCACGGATCGCATCCCGGCGACCGTGCCTCAGCATCGCGGCGCTGTGATGGAACAGCCGCACCGCCAGCGCCGTTCGCGGGAGCGGCGCGTTGGCGAACAGGAAGCGCTTCATGCCGCGGAACATGTGGTACCAGCGCTCGCGGCTCCAGCGGCCCAGCGTCGAGCCCTCCAGATGCACGACGGCCGGCGCGTCGGCCACCGCGAACGTCCAACCGGCCTTGCGCGCGCGGAAGCCGAGGTCCACGTCTTCCCAATAGAAAAAATAGGCTTCGTCGAAGAGGCCGATCTCGCGCAGCATGCTCGATCTCAGCAGCAGGCACGCTCCCGTCAGGTAGTGGCACGGCTCACCTCGTGCGATCACGTGACGGGACGATCCGGTCCACAGGTTGACGCGACCTCCGCCGCGGGCCTGCACCTCGCCCCCCGTCTCGACCAGGAGCGACGCCGCCATTCCGCAGCGCGCATCGCTGCGCGCGACGTTGACGAGCGAAGCGAGCGTGTCCTTCTCGAGCTCGACGTCGGTATTGAGAAGCCAGACCCACCCGGCACCGCAGCCGAGCGCTTCGCGGATGCCGCGATTGGCCGCAGCGGCGAAGCCCGAGTTGTACCCGAGCTCGATCACGGTCAACCGGGGATGCACGGCGATAAGTCGCGCAACGTGGTCGCCCGCCGAGCCGTTGTCGACGACGATGATGCGGTCGGGAGCGGGCACGAGGCGAGCGAGCGCGTCCATAAGTGCCAGCACCCGCGCGCTGTCGTTCCAGCACAGCATCACGGCGCACACGGGCTCGTTGCTCAATCGAGACTCCCGGCGGCGGATCGCGCGGCGCCCGGCGCGGCTCCGCCGGCCATTGCCAGGACAAGTTGGGCGCGCAGCCAGCGAAGAGCGGTCGTCGTCCTGTCCCTGGCCGCCAGGTAGAGGAATACCGAATAGGTAGCCAGGCACGCGGCCAGCAGCACGGCCAGCGACAGCGGCGAGGACGGAGGCCACGCCCGCGCGACCAGTGCCGTGACGAACGCGCTGGCAAGCCCGGAGATCCACACCGGAACGACGATGGCGAGCGAGCGCGTGTCCGTCGTCGCGTCGGCCTCGGCCACGAGCCTCCACTTGATCGCGAGCATGAGGGTCGCGGCGATACCGTAACCGGTCGGGCCCACCAGCAGCAGCAGCGGCACGCCGGCCAGCCACAGGAACGCCGTCGTCGTCGCGACGAAGCGCAGCGTGCGATCGGCGTGGCCGAGCGCATTGAGCAGCGCGATCGCGACGACGAGCTCGGGCTCGAGCGTCGCGGCAAACCAGAGCCAGCGGTAGACGGGAAGCGAGTCGAGCCACTGCGATCCGAACACGATGCGCACGACAGGCTCCTGCAAAGCCCAGACAGTCGTCTGCACCGGGACGACGAGCGCCGCGACGGCGAATACCGAAAGCTCGACCGCGCGGCGCAGGTCCTTGGCGCTCGCCTGCAGGCGCGCGAACAGCGGCATCAACAGGCGCTGCATCATGTAGACGATCACGAAAGGATAGAACGCGAGCATGCGGCCGAAGAAGATCCTGCCGACGGCGGCGTTGCCGAGAGCGGCGCCGACGAAGACGGTCACGAGACCGTCGCGGATCAGGTTCACCAGCGCCGCGCCCTGGTAGGACAACCCGAAATGCAGTCGCGATCGCACCCGCGTCCAGTCCCAGTGCCATGCGATCGGCCGGCGCGTCACTGCGTGCACGCAGACTGCGCCGGTGGCAGCGCGTGCAACCAGCGCTGCTGCCATCGAGTCGGCACCGACGCCCCCCAGCGCGCACGCCACCGCGACGCCGTTGAATGCCAATGCCTGCATCACTTCGACCACCGCGAGCTTGTCGAACTCGAGGTGACGCTCGAGCCGCGCCGCCGCAGTCGTCTGGAACGACGCGAGCACCAGCGCGGCAAACAGGGCCGGGACGAGATGGCCGATACCGGCGCCGGGCCACGCGCGCGCGAACAGCGGGCCCGCTACCGTGAAACCGACCGCGGCAACGATGAACACCAGCACCTGCTGGAACGTGAAGATCGCCTGGTAGTCGCGCTCATGGGGCTCGGCGTGCTCGCGCACGAGGCCGGCCGCAAGCCCTGCGTCGCCGAAAACGACGAGGAAGCTCATCACGAAGACGGTGATGCCGTAGACGCCGAACTCGGCGGTCGTCAGCACGCGGGCGAGCACGATGGCGCCCGCCATGTTGAGGAGCTGCACCACGGCCTGGCGCACACCGAGCGCCAGCGCGCCGCGCGCTCCGCGCGACAGCACGTCGCCGGTTTCTGGCGACGCCTCGCTCATGCCCGAAGCCGGGCGCAGGCGGCGAGGACGATATGGATCGTCATCGCCCCTCTCCGGATCAGAGGAACTCGCAGAGATACGCGGCCGGCGCCGAAACCTCGACGTCGAAGCCGCTGTGGGCGGGCACTTCGAAGCACGTTCCCGACGGATAGACCCTCGAGACTTCCCCGGGAAGCCGCACGCGCAGCTCGCCGCTGAGCACGGTCATGCGCTCGGGCGCATCGGTGTTGAAGTGGAACGCGCCGACGTCGAACACTCCCGCCGAGTAGCGGCGTCCGTTGCGCTCGAAGCCGATGCTCTGGACCAGTCCGTCGAAGAAGGTGTTGTGGAGGAGCATGGAGCGCTGTCTAGCCGATAACCATGCTCAGGGCCAGTGCGAAAATGCGCCGGTCCAAACTGGACGCGGCCTTGCGCGGCCCGAGCCGGTGATCGGATCGCGCAGAGCCGCAAGTGCGCGCTGCGGCCCGCTGCCGGCCGCGTTGAATCCGCGGCCTGCACCCGCAATGTAGACACTTCGCGTATCCACCGGGCGCTCTGCAACGCGCCCTTCGACCCGAGGGAAATCCATGCCGACCAAGCCCACCTCCAGGCCTGCCTGCCCGAATTTTTCATCCGGTCCTTGTGCCAAGCGTCCCGGCTGGAGCCTGGCCGGGCTCGGCGGGGCTGCCCTCGGCCGCTCGCATCGGGCCAAGGTCGGCAAGGAAAAACTCGCTGCCGTCATCGAGCGCAGCAAGTCCGTTCTCGGCATGCCAAAGGACTGGCGCCTCGGCATCGTCGCCGGCTCCGACACCGGCGCGGTCGAGATGGCGATGTGGTCGCTTCTCGGATCGCGCGCGATCGACCTGCTCGCATGGGAAAGCTTCGGCGACGGCTGGATCACCGACGTCACCAAGCAGCTCAAGCTCGAAGCCCGCGCGGTTCGCGCCGACTACGGCGAGATTGCCGATCTTTCCTCGGTCAACTTCGACAACGACGTCATCTTCACGTGGAACGGCACGACTTCGGGAGTGCGCGTGCCCGACGGCAAGTGGATCCCGGCCGATCGCAACGGCCTGGCGATCTGCGACGCGACCTCTGCGGTGTTCGCAATGGACGTCGCGTGGGACCGCCTCGATGTCGTGACCTGGTCCTGGCAGAAAGTGCTCGGCGGCGAAGGCGGCCACGGCATGCTCGCGTTGTCTCCGCGCGCCGTCGAGAGGCTGCAGAGCTGGACGCCGGCGTGGCCGATGCCGAAGATCTTCCGCATGACCAAGAAGGGCAAGCTCGACGAGGAGATCTTCCAGGGATCGACGATCAACACGCCGTCGATGCTCTGCGTCGAGGATGCGCTCGATTCCCTGTCGTGGGCGGAGAGCGTCGGCGGGCTTCGCGGTCTCATCGCGCGCTCGGAAGGAAATCTTGCGGCGATCTCGGCATGGGTGGCCGAGTCACCGACATTCGCGTTCCTCGCGCGTGACGACAAGACGCGTTCGTGCACGTCGATCTGTCTCAAGGTGGTCGAGCCGTGGTTCGAGGCGCTCGACGGCGACGCGCGGGCGGCGGCGATCAAGAAGATGTGCTCGATCCTCGAAAAGGAAGGGGTCGCCTACGACATCGCCGGTTACCGCGATGCACCGGCAGGTCTTCGCATCTGGGGCGGTGCCACCGTCGAGCGCAGTGACATCGAGGCTTTGCTGCCTTGGCTCGATTGGGCTTTCGCCGAAGTTCGCGGGGTGTAGTGCCCTGGCGGGCGAAAGGGATGCCCGCGCTCGCTACGTCCTCGGGCCGCTTCGCGGCCCTGCGGAGCCGCTCGCACGGGGATGCCTTTCGCCCGCTAGTGGCGTTGAGGTTTTATTTGCAGCGGACGCCGGTGGTGGTGCCGGTCGGGAGGCAGCCGTCGGCGGCGAAGGTGGCGGTCGCGCAGTTGGTGGTTGGCGTGGTCGGTTCGAGGAGGACGGCGCCGCTTAGCGGGAGTTGGGCGGGATTGACTGGATAGGAGCCGGCCGATCCGAAGATTCGGAACGACACTGTCGTCGAGACGCCGTCGCTCTTCGATTTGAGCTGCGCCTTGGTGATGCCGGAGGCGGCAATGGCGGTCCTGTCCTGGTATTTCCACTTTCCGGATGAGCCGGTCCAGCCGCTTCCCGGGTCGCCGCTGTAGGCTCCGGCCGCAATCGTCACGTCGACCGTGGTTCCGCTGCCGTCGGCGATCACGAAACGAAGGCCGTTCGTGACCGGATCGATCGACGGGGTGCCGGCGAGGACGAAGGTTCCGGAGAACTTGAGTGAATCGTCGGCGTCGGGCGTGTCGATGCCGCGGATCTGCAGCTTCGGCTTCGCGACCGGCGGCGAGCAGCCCCCGCTGGTCGGCTGCACGTACGAAAGCTCAGTGGACCAGTAGGTGGGCGACGGCAACGTGTCCCAGGGATTGGGCAGCTGGTCCGTCGTCACGTAGACGAAGCCGGCATTGCGCTGCTGGCTGAGCAGCACGGCCTGTGGAACGTCGGCTTCGGACGTGGCGTAGATCAGGTGCCAGAAGCGGGAGGAATCGTAGCCCGACTCCCATCCGGTCGGCATCCACGTCTGGTACTGGGCCCAGGAACCCTCGAAGTCCAGGATGATGTCCGCTGCGGCGGCGTAGCATTCGAGCGTGGGATTTCCCGGGTTGATCACCGTCAACCCGAGGCCGCCTTTGGCCTTCACGTACGTGTCGAGATCGGCGTAGTACGGCTCGTTGGCGCACGTGTCGTCGGCTTCGTCGATGAAGATTCCGTCGACGCCGTACCACGCGTAGTAGTTGTCGATGTCGGTCTTGAGCAGCGCCGGATCGCGCGTCGCATAGCTCGAGTAGACGTAACCCAGCACCTTGATGCCGGCAGCACGGGTGTGGGCAATCTGGCTCGTGTAGTTCGAGTCGGGCATCGGCCCGGCGCCGTTTGCCGGATTCATGACGGCGAACGACACCGTCGGCACGGCGTGCTCCATCTGGGTCCACAGCGGATCCGGATAGCTCGGGTAGAAATACGCGGGAATCGCGATCGACTGGAGCGGAGAAGCGGCGGCGAGCTTCGCACCGGACGCCGGCATGCAGCAGGCCGCGAGCACTGCCGCGCGCAACGCCATGCGCAATACCATGCGAAGGCCCGCAGCGCGGCCGGAGTGAACCCGGGTCACCGCGCGCGCCGCTGCAGCAGCGCTTCCTTGATGCGACCGACGACGCCGCGCAGCGCCGATCGCGAGCGCTCGACTTCCTCGGAAGCGGCCTGCTCGCTGAGCAGGCCGCGCAGCTCGCGCGCGTTCTTCTCGAGATGCACGCGGTCGTTGGCGGCAAGTTTGTCGCCGACCTGACCGAGCAGACGGTCCACTTCCTGCAGCGTCGGATCGACCGGCGGCGGCGGGCTCGCTTCTTTTTGCCGCGCGTCGCTCGCGGCGGAGTGCGACGCACCCTTCGCGCCGGCGTCCCTGGCAGCCTGCGTTGCGCGTTGCTGCACCGGGTGCTGCCCGGCCGGCGGCCCCGGTTGCCATGCGGCGTGCTGCGCGACGGGCTGGTCGAGGGTCTGCGCCGAGCGCGCCGTGCCCTCGTGCAGCGGCCGAGTCGTCGTCGTATTGGTCTCGGCGGTCTTCCCGCCGAGGGCAGGCTCGTTGGCGACGGCGGTGCGCGCCGAGACCGATACGGTCTGGGAGCGGCCGGTGGCGCGGTCGCGAGCGCTGACCTTGACCATGCCGTTGAGGTCGATCGCGAACGTCACGTCGATCTGCGGTGCACCTTTGGGCGCTGCCTCGATTCCGTCGAGATCGAAGCGGCCGAGCGAGTCGTTGAGCTTGGCGCGGTCGGCTTCGCCCTGCACGACGTGCACTTCGACGCTGGTCTGCCCGTCGGCAGCCGTCGTGAACGTGCGCATCGCCTCGGTCGGAATCGTCGTGTTGCGCGGGATCACGCTGGCGGTCAGCCCGTCGAACGTCTCGACGCCGAGCGACAGCGACGTGACGTCGAGCAGCACCAGCCCCTTGATTTCGCCCGAAAGCACGCCGGCCTGGACGGCCGCGCCGAGCGCCACGACTTCGTCGGGATTGACGGTGCGGCGCGGCTCCTTGCGAAAGTACTCGGTGACTCGCTTCTGCACGAGCGGAATGCGCGACGATCCGCCGACGAGCACGATCTCGTCGATCTCGGCCGCGCCGCGCCCGGCGTCGCTCAGCGCCTGCACGCAGGAAGAGAGCGTGCGTTCCACGAGGTCGGCGATCATCTCCTCGAGCGCGCCGCGCGACATCGCGACTTCCAGGTGCTGGGGTCCACTCGCGTCGGCGGCAAGGAACGGCAGGTTGATATCGGTCGCGGTGCGCGAAGAGAGATCGATCTTGGCGTGCTCGGCCGCTTCGCGCAGGCGCTGGTGCGCGACGGCATCGCCGTTGATGTGGATGCCGGTCTTCTCTTCGAATTGCGCGATCAGCCACGCGACGATGCGCGCGTCGATGTCGTCGCCGCCGAGATGGGTGTCCCCGTGCGTCGAGATGACCTCGATGACGTCGTCGCCGACCGTCAGGATGGAGACGTCGAAAGTGCCTCCGCCGAAGTCGTAGACTGCGACGCACTTCTCGTGGTTCTTGTCGAGGCCGTAAGCCAGCGCGGCCGCCGTCGGCTCGTTGATGATGCGGCGTACGTCGAGCCCCGCCAGGCGGCCGGCCTCCTTGGTCGCCGTGCGCTGCGCGTCGTTGAAGTACGCAGGCACCGTGATCACCGCGCCGTCGACGGGCTCGCCGAGGAAGAACTCGGCCGAGCGCTTGAGCTCGCGCAGCACGTGCGCCGAGATCTGCTCGGGCATCCACCGCTGGTCGCCGACGAGAATCTGGGCTTCGCCGTGATCGCCGGCGACGACTTCGTAAGGCACGACCTCGCGGTCGGCGGCAACGGCTTCGAACTGCTGCCCCATGAAGCGCTTGGCCGAAAAAATCGTGCAGCGCGCGTTGGCCACGGCCTGGCGGCGCGCAACTTCCCCGACGAACACGTCGCCGTTGGCACCGAACGCGACCACGGACGGCGTCAGCCGCGAGCCCTGCTGGCTCGCGATCAGGCGCGGCTCGCGCCCGTCCCACACGGCCATCACCGAGTTGGTCGTACCGAGATCGATTCCGAGGATTTTTCCCATGCGGCCTTTCGGTTGATCCGGAATCGTTACGCGCGTGCGCGGCCGGCCCTGCGGCCGGCGGGCAGTCCCGCCAGAGCCTCAGCCCGTTCCGGCAGCCCGTTCTGGTCGAGGTAGTCGACACCCGTCGACGTGATGGTGCAGCCGCCGCCGTCGGTGCGCGCGATCAGGCTCTTCTCGCGCAGGAACCAGAACGTGAACTCCAGGTGCTCGCGCGGGATGCCGAGCAGGCCTTCGATCTCGTACATCGCGATCGACGGGTGCTCGGGGTCGCGACGCCGCTTGTTGTACAGCAAGCTCAGCACGCCGAAGCGGATCTCGCGGTCGGAGGAAACGCCGCCGGCGGCCTCCTGCGCGTCGAACAGGCGCCACTTGACCGCCTTGTGGTGCTGGTGGTGAACGTCGAACTGGGCGCGGAGCTCGGGATCGCCAAGCACCTTGTAGGCCTGGAGGATCTGCGTGAATCGCTCGACGTCACCGGTTTCCTTGTTGTCGGGATGAAAGCGCTGGGCCAGCATCCGGTACACGCGCGCAACCGTGTCCGGATGCGCATTCGGGCTGATCTCGAGCACCTCGTAGAAATCGATGAAAACGTCCTGAGAGCTCATCGCCCCCTCACCCCCAGCCAAGAAGATGTCGGCTATACGCGCCGCAACCCTTAGTCAAAACTAAAAGACGCCGCGACGACGCTTCGCACGCGTCGTCCGGACAAGGCAAACCCCTGAACCTGGGCGGTTCTTTTCAGCGGAGTGTGACCGTTCCCACAGCAGATCGGCTTCCCGCGAGCCGTGCCGTCCGAACGGCCGTCCTCCCACCCATCTTCCTATAGCGCTTCGATGGTCCTGTCTCCAAGCTGATCGGGCAAGATGGCCCGGCAACGCAGATCACCTGAAACATCCGATTTTCGGTCGATGTCGCTGTTTTAACGCAGATTTTTCTGCTCTGCGGTGCTGTCTAGGCCACCAGGTCGCCGGGGCTGTCCGGGCGGCCTCGCTAGCACAGGCTCCGGGGGACGCCGTGGCCTCGCTCCTGCGGAACGCCGCCGCTGGAGCTCGATCGCGAGTCAGGGCGCCTGGGCACCGAGGCGGGCGGCGGCGGCAGAATCGACGAGCCAGGTCAGCTTTCCGCCTGCGGGATGGACGAGGGCGGCCGGAAGTTCCGTCGCACCGCCTGACAATACTTCGGCCAGCGGCGCGGCTTTGTCCGGTCCGGCGACGAGGAACGCCACCGAGCGTGCAGCGTTGATGACGCCGGCGGTGAGCGTGACTCGCCACGTGCGAAGGCCGGGAGCCCAGTTCGCGACGCAGAGGCTCTCCGGCGGTGCTGCCAGCGCCGCCGATCCTGGAAACAGCGATGCCGTATGGCCGTCCGGGCCGAGGCCGAGCAGCACGAGATCGAGGCTCGGCAGGCCGCGGGCGCCCGGCGGCACATGGCGCCTGAGGGTAATGGAATACAGCGTCGCTGCCTTTTCGGGAGAGCCGGACGAGGTGTCGATCGCGAAGACGTTGCGCTGCTGGATCGGCACGTGGTCGAGCAGCGCCTCGTGCGCCATCCTCGCGTTGCTGTCGGGATGGTCGGCCGCAACCCAGCGCTCGTCGCCGAAGAAGACCTGCCAGCGTGCGAACTGCGCGGCGCTCGACCTGGCGAGCCGCTCGTAAAGGCGACGCGGAGTGGAGCCGCCCGACAGCGCAATGCGAAAGACCCCGCTGCGCGCCAGCGCAGCGTGCTCGCATTCGAGGACGAGGTGGCAGGCGGCTTCGGCCAGGGCGTCGGGATCCGCGACGGTGACGACACCGGGCGCGCCTGCCTGCGCCGATGAGGCGGAAGCGGCCATCAACGGTCCTGGCGATGCCAGCGGCGGCCGTCGCGCGTCATCAGCTCGTCGGCCGCCTTCGGTCCCCAGCTGCCGGCGGCGTAGTTCGGGAAGTCGCGCGCGGCCAGGGCCGACCACACATCGAGAACCGGCGCGACGATGCGCCAGCCGGCCTCGACCATGTCGGCGCGCTGGAACAGGGTCTGGTCGCCGACGAACGCGTCGTGCAGGAGTCGCTCGTAGCCCGTGGCGACTTCGGTGCCGAAATGCTCCGAGTACTTGAAGTCCATGTCGACGCTGCCGATGCGCATCGTCGCGCCCGGGATCTTGGCGCCGAAGCTGAGCGATATGCCTTCGTCCGGCTGCACCTGGATGACGAGCTCGTTCGGATCGATGTCGTTGATCGTCGTCTCGCGGAACAGCGCGAACGGCGGCCGTCGGAACTGCACGACGATCTCCGTGTCACGCTGGGCCATCGCCTTGCCGACGCGCAGGTAGAACGGGACGTCCTTCCAGCGCCAGTTGTCGATCTCCAGTTTCATCGCGACGAAGGTCTCGGTCTTGGACAGCGAGTCGACGCGGTCTTCCTGGCGGTAGTCGGGCAGGCGCCGGTTGCCGATCGTGCCGGCGCCGTACTGGCCCCGAACCGCCTTCTGCAGCACTTCCTCGGGAGTCATCGGCTGCACCGCGCGCAGCACCTTGCTTTGCTCGTCGCGCACGGCGTCGGCGTGGAAAGAGATGGGCGGCTCGAGGGCGACCAGGCTGATCAGCTGCATGATGTGGTTCGGCACCATGTCGCGCAGAGCGCCCGTCTCGTCGTAGTAGCCTCCCCTGCCCTCGACGCCGACGGTCTCGGCCACCGTGATCTGCACGTGGTCGACGTAGCGGCGATTCCAGATCGGCTCGAAGATGCCGTTGGCGAAGCGGAACACCAGGATGTTCTGGACGGTCTCCTTCCCGAGATAGTGATCGATGCGATAGATCTGGCTTTCGTCGAGAACCTTGAGGAGCGAGTCGTTGAGCGCTTTGGCCGTCGCAAGGTCGCGGCCGAACGGCTTCTCGATGACGACGCGCCGCCACCTGCCGTCGTTCTGCTTGACCATCCCCTGCACTGCCAGCTTCTGCACGATGGGATCGAAGAATTCCGGCGCGACGGCAAGGTAGAACAGGACGTTGCCGCCGGTGTGATGCTGGTCTTCGACTTCCTTGATCTTTGCCTCGAGGCGCTTGTAGGCCTCGTCGTCGTGGAACTCGCCACCGACGAAATACAGGCGGCTTTGGAGCCATGCCCACGTCCGCTCGTCGACGCCGTCGGTGGCGTACTCGCTGATGTTGCGTCGCATCTGGTCGCGGAAATCCGCGTCGCTGGTGTCGCGGCGCGCGAATCCGATCACCGCGAACTCCTCGGCGAGCAACCGGTCTCCGACGAGATTGTACAGGGCCGGGATCAGCTTGCGCTTGGTCAGGTCCCCCGAGGCGCCGAACAGCACGAGCAGGCAGGGCCCGGCGGCGGCGACCGTGCTGCCGGAGCGATCAGTAGCCATTTGCTGCGTCTCCTTTTTCACTCTGGCTTCGCACTTCACACCGGCTTCGCGCGTCACTCCGGATTCGCGAGCTCACGCAGGTTTCTTGCCGGCCGCGGGCTGCTGCGGAGGCTCGACGTGCCCGCCGAATCCGTGGCGCATCGCCGACAGGATTTTTTCGGCGAACGTGTGGTCCTGGCGGGAACGGAAGCGGGCAAAGAGCGACGCCGTCAGCACCTCGGCTGGAACCGCCTGCTCGACGGCCGTCTCGACGGTCCAGCGTCCTTCGCCCGAATCCGCCACGGTGCCGGAGTACTGGCCGAGGTCGGGACTGGTCGCAAGCGCGGACGCCGTCAGGTCGAGCAGCCACGACGTCACGACCGAGCCGCGGCGCCAGAGCTCGGCGACGTCGGCAAGATTGATGTCATAGCGGTAGCCGGCGCCGGACGGAGCCGTCGCGGCCCCTTTCATGATGTCGAACCCTTCGGCGTACGCCTGCATCAGGCCGTATTCGATGCCGTTGTGAATCATCTTGACGAAATGACCGGCGCCGACGCCGCCGCAGTGCAGGTAGCCGTTCTCGGCAGTGCTGCGCCGGCCTTCACGGCCGGGGGATGCGGCGATGCCTGATGGCCCCGGAGCGAGCGTCTTCAGGATCGGCTCGACGATTGCGAACGTCTCGGGCTCGGCGCCGATCATCAGGCAGTAGCCGCGCTCGAGGCCCCAGACTCCGCCGCTGGTGCCGACGTCGAGGAAGCGGATGCCTTTTGTCGCAAGCATCGCTGCGCGCCGGATGTCGTCCTTGAAATGCGAGTTGCCGCCGTCGATGGCGACGTCGCCCGGCGACAGCAGGCCGGCAAGCTCGTTGAATACCGAATCGGTGGCCGCACCGGCCGGCACCATCACCCACACGACGCGCGGCGCGTCCAGTTTCGAGACCGCGTCAGCCAGGCTCGAGGCCGACTGCGCCCCGGCGCCGGCAAGCTCCTGGACCGCCGCGGTGCTGCGGTCGCTGGCGACCACCTGGTGGCCGCCGGCCATCAGGCGGCGGCTCATGTTGGCACCCATGCGTCCCAGTCCGACCATTGCGATTTTCATCGACTGACCTCCTGAGCGGAAAACCGGCCAAGCCCGCGACGGCAAAGCATTTCACGCGCGGCAGCCGGCTCATGCGTGCCATTCCCGCAATACCGGGCATCCATCGCGAGCCGGCGCGCGGGCGCGAGCGGGCGCGCCGAATGTGTACCTGGCCCGGATTTCGCCAATCCGAGCACGGGTGGCGCGCCGTTCCCAGCGCCCTCGCCAGCTGTGTTGCAGATCGCACGACGCCCCGGCGGACAATCCTGCATCCTGCACGACCCGTCCGGGGAGGCTGCCGAAAACGCGTGAATTCCCGGTGCTCGCGCATGGCACGCCGCCTGCTCCAGAGCCCGTGTGGCACCGTCCCATTCGACACCGGCTGCGCAAGGTCTGGCGGCCGCTCGCACGAGCAGCTGGCTCGCCGGCGCGCTGCTCGCGATGGTGGTCGCCGGATGGTGGAGCGGCCGCGAGCAACGCGGGCTGCTGTCGCTGCCGGCACCGATCCGGCGCGAAATCTACCTTCGCACGCTTTCGAGCGTCACCGCTTTGTGCACCGACCAGCGCGCCGCCGACGCCGTCGCTTCGCGCTGCCAGGACAGCGCCCGCTTCCTCGTCGAGTTTCCGGAATGCGACGAAGCCTGCCGCACCCTTGCGCGGCCCTTCCTGCCGGAGCCGACCCGCTAGATGAGAAAATGAGAAAAGGAGAGAGCTTGCCGTGGGGATGACCAACCAGAGTTTTACTGCGTCGCGCCTGCTGCGTGCCGTCATCGGCGACAAGAGGGAGATCGACGAGGGCGTGTTCCACAAGGTCTCGCTGGTGGCGTTCCTGGCCTGGGTGGGCCTCGGCGCCGACGGTCTGTCGTCGTCGGCCTACGGCCCCGAGGAAGCGTTCAAGGCCCTCGGCGGCGAGACCTACCTCGCGATCATGCTCGCGCTCGCGACGACGCTGACGGTCGTCATCATCGCGTACTCGTACAGCCGCATCATCGAGCATTTTCCGCTGGGCGGCGGCGGGTACATCGTCGCGTCGCGACTTCTCGGAGCCGGCGCGGGCGTGACATCGGGATCGGCGCTCGTGATCGACTACGTTCTGACGATCTCGATCTCGATCGCGGCGGGCGGCGACGCGATCTTCAGCTTCCTGCACCCGGAGTGGAGCACCAAACTGGTCTTCGGGCTGTTCCCGCTGAAGCTTCCGATTGAATTTCTCGCCATCGTCGTGCTGATCCTGCTCAACCTGCGCGGGGTCAAGGAGTCGGTGACGGCGCTGGCGCCGATTTTCCTCACCTTCCTCGTCACGCATGCGATCCTGATCGTCGGCGTCATCCTCAGCCGCTCGGGCGAAATTCCGGTCGTCGTCGCCGGCGTGCGCGAAGGTTTCGCCCACGGGCTGCAGAGTCCGCCGCTCGGGCTCGGCGCAATCGGAATGATCGCGCTGTTCCTGCGCGCCTACTCGATGGGTGCCGGTACCTACACGGGCATCGAGGCCGTCTCCAACGGCCTTTCGATCATGCGCGAGCCGAAGGTACAGACCGGCCGCCGCACGATGGCGCTGATGGCCTCTTCGCTGGCGCTCACCGCCGGAGGGCTGATCGTCGCGTACCTTCTCGCGCACGTGATCCCGGTCGAAGGCAAGACGATGAACGCCGTTCTCGCCGAGAAGTTCAGCGAGGGCATGCACATCGGCGGTTTCTCGTACGGCACCGCGTTCGTGTTCGTCACGCTCGTCTCCGAGGCTGCGCTGCTCGTCGTCGCCGCGCAGGCCGGCTTCATCGACGGTCCGCGCGTGATGGCCAACATGGCCTCCGACTCGTTCCTCCCGCACCGGTTCAGCCAGCTTTCCGACCGCCTGACGATGCACTACGGCGTGCTGCTGATGGGCGGCCTTTCCGCTGCCGCGCTCTGGTACACCAGTGGCGACGTCACGCACCTGGTCGTCATGTACTCGATCAACGTGTTCGTGACGTTCTCGTTGTCCCAGCTCGCGATGTGCCGCTTCTGGGTGCGCCACCGCAGCGACCACGAGTTGTGGAGGCGGCGCCTGGGCGTGCACGTGATCGCGCTGGCGCTTTGCGTGTTCATCCTTTGCGCCACCGTCTACGTGAAGTTCGCCGAAGGCGGCTGGGTCACGCTGGGGCTTACCGCGGTGCTGATCGCCACCTGCTTCGTGATCCGGCGCCACTACCGCACCGTGCAGGGCGGGCTGAACCGGCTCGACGACATCGTCGAGGCGCTGCCGACCACCTGCAACGGCCATACGCCGGAGCTGCAGCCGGAAGCGCCGACCGCAGTGCTGCTGGTCGGCTCCTACGCGGGACTCGGCATCCACACGATGCTGTCAATCGAGAGGCTGTTCCCCCGCTATTTCAAGAACTACGTGTTCGTCGCGGTCGGGGTCATCGATTCGGCGTCGTTCACCAACGTGAGCGCCGTCGACGAAGTGCGCGAGCGCACGCAGACCGAGCTCGCGCGTTACGTCGAGCTGGCCAACCGCCTCGGGCTGGCTGCGCAGATGCGCATGGCCATCGACACCGAAGTGCTCGGTCCCGCGCTGCGCCTGTGCACCGACGTCCAGCGCGACTACCCGCGCTCGATCTTCTTTGCCGGCAAGCTCGTGTTCGAGCGGGAGCGCTGGTACCAGCGCCTGCTGCACAACGAGACGGCTTACCAGCTCCAGCGAAGCCTGCAGTTCGCCGGCCTGAACGCGATGGTGCTTCCGACCCGCGTGCTGGAGACCGCTGCATGAGCACCGGGCGGCCCGCCGGAGAGCCGCCGCCGCGGTCGGCCGCCGGCAGCCCGCGGCTCCTCCGCGACGAAGATCCGGCAGGTACCCCGCCTCCGGCGGCTCTGTACCGCCCGCTTTCATTGACCGCCCGGCTGCTTCCCGTCATGGATGACGGCATGGACAGCGTCCCACGCGCCGACGCGGGCCACGCCGGGCACGGCGGCGCCTCGCGCGTGCTGATCGTCGACGACGAGCGAAACATCCGGACCACCCTGTCGGTCTGCGTCGAGGGGATGGGCTGCGAAGTGACGGCAGTCGCGACGGCCGAGAGCGCCCTCGAAGCCCTCGAACGCGCTCCGTTCGACATCGCGTTCCTCGATCTCCGGCTCGGCGATGCCGACGGCCTGGACGTGCTCGCGCGCATGCTGAGCGCCCGGCCGAGCCTGTCCGTCGTCATCATCACTGCGCACGCAACCTTCGATACCGCCGTCGAGGCGATCAAGCGCGGCGCCGTCGACTACGTGCCCAAGCCGTTCACGCCCGCGCAGATCCGTCACATCGTCGAGCAGGCCGCGCGGCGCAGGGAAATCGTCGGACGGGTGCTCGAGCTCGAGGACCGGCTGGCCGAAGAGGTTCCCGAAGTGGACCTCGTCACCGCCTCCTCCAAGATGAGGGCGGTGCTCGACCTGTTGTCGCGCGCCGCGGCCTCGGAGGCGCCGGTGCTGCTGCGCGGCGAGAACGGCACCGGCAAGGGCGTGCTCGCACGCGCAGTCCATGCGCAGAGCCCGAGGCGCGCGCGTCCCTTCGTCACGCTCAACTGCCCGACGCTGTCCGAAGACCTGCTCGCCAGCGAATTGTTCGGTCACGTGCGCGGCGCGTTCACGAGCGCGGTGCGTGACCAGCCCGGCCGCGTCGACGCGGCCGAAGGCGGCACCTTGTTCCTCGACGAGATCGGCGAGATCTCGCCGCAGATGCAGTCCAAGCTGCTGCGATTCGTCCAGGAGAAGCGCTACGAGCGGGTCGGCGAGAACCGCACGCGGACGGCGGACGTGCGCATCGTCGCGGCGACCAACCGCAACCTCGACGAGGACGTGCGTGCCGGGCGCTTCCGCGAGGACCTGCTGTTTCGCCTCAACGTCATCGAAGTGCGCGTGCCGCCGTTGCGCGAACGTCCCGAAGACATCGTGCGCCTGGCGCGTCGCTTCCTCGATTTCTTCGCGCTCAAGGCCGGGCGCGCCTCGCCGCGGCTGCTTCCCGAAGCCGAGGCGGCCCTCGTCGCCTACGGCTGGCCCGGCAACGTGCGCGAGCTTCGCAACACCGTCGAAAGGGCGGTCATCCTGTGGCCGTCCTCCGTGATGGGGCCCGAGGCGCTGCCCGAGGCCATGGCCGCCCACGACGGCGGCCTGGCCCGCCTCGGCGGCGATTTCACGCTGGAAGCCATCGAGCGCGAGCATGTCCTTCGCGTGCTCGGCCGCGCCCCGAGCATGGAAGAAGCGGCGCGGATCCTCGGAATCGACTCGTCCACGCTGTGGCGCAAGCGTAAGAAGTACGAAGCCTGACGGCGGCGCTCGCGGCCGCCTGCAAGCAAAGCCTGCTCGATGCTCGGACTGCGCCGCAAACTCACGCTCGCCTTCGGCGGCCTGCTCGCGCTGCTTCTCGTGCTCGGCGCGACCAGCATCGCGCTGCTCAACGAATACAGCTCGACGCTCGAGAGGATCTTCCGCGAGAACTACGACACCGTCCTTTATGCGCAGCACATGAAGGACTCGATCGACGTCCTCGACGGCCTGGCCGAGCGCTCGCTGTGGAACGAGAACACCGACGCATCGCAGGCACACGACGCGACCGATTCCTTCGAGCGCAACCTTGCCAGCGAGTTCGGCAACATCACGCTGCCGGGGGAGGCCGAAGCCGCCGACCAGCTCGGCGCCCAGTGGAAAACCTACCGCCAGAACCTCGAACGCCAGCTTGCCAGCGAGGATCCGGTGCCGGCCAGACGCGAGGCTTACCGCACGGTGCTGCTTGTCCAGGCCCAGGCCGTCAAGGCGACGGCCCAGCACATCATCGACCTCAACCTTGCCAACATGGTCTCGGTCGACGGCCAGGTACGTTCCCAGGCCGAGACGTCGCGCCGCGAGATGCTGGCGATCATGGGGCTGGCCGCACTGTTCGCCGTCGCGCTCACGGTGCTGATCGGACGATCCATCCTCGATCCGCTTCGCGCACTGACTGCGTCGGTGCGCGAGATCGAGCGCGGCAATCTCGACCTGGCGGTGGCCGTTCCGTCGGGCGACGAGATCGGCGAGCTGGCCGAGGCGTTCAACAACATGACGGCACGCCTGCGCGAGTTCCGCCGTTCCGACCGCGCGCGCCTGGCGCGCACCGAGCGCACGACGCTGCTGGCGCTCAACAGCTTTCCCGACGCCGTGGCGGTCGTCGGTCCCGACGGTCGCATCGAGATGGCCAACGAGACCGCCGAGCGCGAGTTCCAGCTCGCACCCGGAGTGGACCTGGCGCGCTCGGAGAACAAGGCCCTGTGGAACATCGTCGGGCAGACGCTGGCGACCCAGCAGCCGTTCCGTCCGAGGGGCTACGAGTCGGCGATCGGAATCTTTCGCGAGACCGAGCGCTACTTTCAGCCTCAGGCGGTGCCGATCCTGTCGGAAGACAAGACGCTCGTCGGTGTGACGCTGGTGCTGAGCGACGTCACGAGCCTGCGCATTCTGGACATGATGAAGAGCGGCCTGTTGTCGGTCGTGTCGCACGAGCTCAAGACTCCGCTCACGTCGATCCGCATGGCCACGCACCTTCTGCTCGAAGGCAGGGTCGGACCGCTGACGGCACAGCAGGCCGACCTCCTGCAGGCGGCGCGCGAGGACGGCGACCGCCTGCACGGCATCATCGACAACCTGCTCGACCTCGGGCGCCTGCAGTCGGGGCGCGGCCTTCTCGACCTGGAGCCGGTACCGGTGCAGAGCCTGGTCGAGGATGCGGTCGCCGAATTCGCGACCCGTTACCGCAGCCGCGGCGTGCAGCTCGAGGTTGGGTGCGCGCCGGATTCGGGCGCAGCGCTCGTCGATACCGGGCGCGTCCGTCACGTCTTCGCGAACCTGCTGGAAAATGCGCTGCGCTTTACGCCCGGCGGCGGCCGCGTGTCGATCACTTCTTCGCGCAGCGGCGAGTTCGTCGAATTTGCCGTCGCCGACACTGGCAGCGGCATCGCACCCGAGGATCTCCCGCGCATTTTCGACCGCTTCTATCGCGCAGCCCACCAGGCCGCCCACAGCGGCGCGGGGCTCGGCCTGGCGATCGTCAAGGAGATCGTCGAGGCGCACGGCGGAACGATCTTCGTGCAAAGCGAGCCCGCGCGCGGCACAACGTTCCGCTTCTCGCTGCGGGCGGCCAGCTCAGCCGACGCCGCCGCGAGCCGGGGCGAAGCCGCATCGTGAGCCGGTCTTTCGTCGCCGGCCTGCCGGAACGGCAATGAGCAGGGAACGAAGCGATCACTTCCTCGAGCTGATTCGCCGCGCGCACCGCGGCCGCCTCAAGGTCTATCTTGGCTACGGCCCCGGTGTCGGCAAAACCTGGCAGATGCTCGAGGAAGCGCACCGCCTGCGGCAGCAGGCCGTGGACGTCGTCGTCGGGTACGTCGAGACGCACGGACGCGACGACGTCGCCAGGCTCGCCGCCGGACTCGAGACGCTTGCGCGGCGCAAGGAAGACTACCGCGGCCTGGTGCTCGAGGAATTCGACGTCGAGGCGGCGCTCGCGAGAAAACCGGAAGTCGTGCTCGTCGACGAGCTCGCGCACGCCAACCTTCCCGGAAGCCGCAATGCCAAGCGATACGAAGACGTCCAGGAGCTGCTCGCCGCCGGCATCCACGTGCTGACGACGCTGAACGTCCAGCATCTCGAAAGCCTCTACGACACGGTCGAACGACTGGTCGGCATCAAGGTGCGCGAAAGGCTGCCCGACTCGGTGCTCGCCGACGCCGACGAAGTCGTCAACGTCGATCTTTCGCCGCAGGATCTTCGAAGGCGCGTCGCCGACGGCAAAGTCTATCCGCGCGGCGGCAGTGACGGCGAAACGGCCGGGCTTTTCGCAGAGACGAGCCTCGAGCGGCTTCGCGAGTTGACGATGCGGGAGATCGCATCCCAGATCGATTTCCGTCGCCGCGCAATCCCGCGCGCCGGCGAAGGATCCTCTCCCGACCAGATCATGGTCTGCCTCGGCACAGGCGCCGCCGCCAATGCGAGCCTGCTGCGCTTCGCGTCGCGCCTGGCCGGGCGCCTCAACCGCAACTGGTACGCGGTGCACGTGCAGGGCTCGGTTGACGCCGGCGAGGCGGCGGCGCGAGCGCTCGCCGACACGATGGTGCTGGCCAACGAGCTCGGCGCGACCGTCTTCACGTTCCGCGGCGACAGCGTCGTCGATACCATCGTCCGCTTTGCCGGCGAATACCGCGTCGGCCAGATCGTCGTCGGCAGGTCGAGACAATTGGCGTGGTGGCAGCACCGGCTCGGTCGCACGACGCTGTGCTCGGATCTGATCGAGCGCTCGGCCGGCTTCACCGTGGTCGTCGTCGACACCGATCGCGACGAGCCTGTAGCGATCGAGGGCGACACCGCACCGACACGAAGCACGGCGGAATCGTCGCGACGCCTGTCGCAGCTTCTCGGCGAGAATCATATCGAGATCTTCGATCGACCGATGGCCACCGAGCAGGTGCTGAGAACCCTGCTCTCACGCATCGGGGCCGGACGCGCGCAGTGGAACGCCGACGAGGCGCTCGCGCGCCTTCACGAACGCGAAAGCCAGGGCTCGACGTTCCTGAACGAAGGCATCGCGCTTCCCCACGCCCGGCTCGATGGCCTCGCCGCTCCCGTAGCAGCGCTGGCCGTGACCAGGGCCGGAGTCAGCGACGTCGCGCGCGAGCACCCCATCGAGGTCGTCTTCCTTCTGCTGGCGCCCGCGACGCAGGCCCACGAGCACCTTCAATGGATCGGCACGGCCGTACGCGTGTTCCGCAACGCGTCGGTGCGGCGGCGTCTGGCAGCAGCTGCCGGTCCCGGGGACGTGCTCCGGGCGCTCGAGGATGGAGAGCCGTTCACCTGACGGCCAGGCCATGCCTGGCGGCCGTTTTTCGCGGTGCCCCGCGCAGTTCGACCAGGCCGATGCCTGCACAGCGCGCACCCTGTCCTTTCCCCCGGCGCATGCGCTATAGGGGCGGCGGCGTTCCGGTGCCGTCGTCGCCGCCTCCGCGACACGGCCAATCTATCGCCACAAGGGACCAGCCATGAAAGGAAGTTCGCGAGTTCTCTTCGTGGGCGGCAGCGCCTGCGCTCTCCTGCGGCCTCTTGCCGCTGTCACCGTCATCGCGGCCCTTGTCGGCGTCTTCGCGCCGGCGATCGCCTCGGCGGCCGACGCAGCGACGCGCTCCGACCCGACCATCGAGCAACGGGTGGCCGACCTCGAGGCCTACGTGAACAACGCCGCGCGCGGAGCCGACGCAACCAATGCGACGGTCGCGTCGAAGGTCTCCGGTTCCGGCCCCGGCCATAACGGCTGGATGATGACGTCGGCGGCACTGGTGCTGTTCATGACGCTGCCGGGGCTGGCGCTGTTCTACGGCGGCCTCGTGCGCACGAAGAACGTGCTGTCGGTGCTGGCCCAGTGTTTCGGCATTGCCGGCCTCGTGACGATCCTTTGGTGGGCCTTCGGCTACAGCATGGTCTTCGACAGGGGCGGCGGCATCATCGGCGGCTTCTCCAAGATGTTCCTGCGAGGCGTGACGAGCGCACCCAATACCGACTACTCGTACTGGGTCTCCGAGAACGTCTTCGCGATGTACCAGATGATGTTCGCGATCATCACGCCGGCGCTGATCATCGGCGCGATCGCCGAGCGCATGAAGTTCTCGGCAATCCTGCTGTTCGTCACGCTTTGGATGCTCGTCGTCTACTTCCCGCTGGCCCACATGGTCTGGGGTGTCACCGGGATGATGAACGGCGTCTGGAACGCCGACGCCCCGATCAAGGCCATCGACTTCGCCGGCGGCACTGTCGTGCACATGTCGTCGGGATGGTCGGCGCTGATCCTGTGCCTGATCCTCGGGCCCCGCATCGGATTCCGCAAGGAGGCATTCGCGCCGCACAGCATGGTGATGTGCATGATCGGCACCGGGATGCTGTGGGTCGGCTGGTACGGCTTCAATGCAGGAAGCGCGGTGGCTGCCGACGGCGTTGCCGCCAACGCGTTCACGACCACGACGCTGGCAACGGCGGTCGCGTCGTTTACGTGGGCGATGGCCGAATACTTCGAGCGCGGCAAGCCCAGCGTGCTCGGCTTCTGTTCGGGTGCGGTGGCCGGCCTCGTCGTGATCACGCCGGCCTGCGGCTTCGTCACGCCCGGCTCGAGCGTCCTCATCGGCATCCTGGCCGGAATCGTTCCGTTCATCGCGTGCACGCGCATCAAGCACATATTCCAGTACGACGACGCGCTCGACACCTTCGGCGTGCACGCCGTCGGCGGAACTCTCGGCGCCTTCGTCACCGGAATCTTCGCGACTCCCGACGTCAACTCGAACCTCGCGACGAACCTGTCGAAGATCGTCGGCAGCACGCTGTGGATGGAGCAGCTCAAGGCGATGGGCATCACGATCGTGATGGCCGTCGTCGGCACGGTGGTGATCGCCAACGTCGTGCGCGCGCTGGTCGGGCTCAGGCCGGAGACCGAGGTCGAGCGCCAGGGTCTCGACATCAGCGAACACGGCGAAGTGGGGTACAACTTCTGAACGCGCGGAGCGGCTGATGCCGCTGGATCTCGTAGCCGCCTCCACGTTCGGCGTGGAGGCGGTCGTCGCGCGCGAGCTCGACGCGCTCGGCTACCAGGCCAGCCCCGCGCAGACCGGGCGCATCCACTTCGAGGGCGATCGCCTCGCGCTGGCGCGCGCGAACATCCAGCTGCGAAGCGCCGACCGCGTCTTCGTGCGGCTCGCCGAGTTTCCCGCGCCCGATTTCGATGCGCTGTTCGAGACCGTGCTGTCGATCCCGTGGCAAGACTGGATCGCGCGCGACGAGGCCTTTCCGGTCACGGGACGATCGGTACGAAGCACGCTGTCGAGCGTGCCGGCGCTGCAACGGACCGTCAAAAAGGCCATCTCCATGCGGCTCGGCGAGGCGTTCGGCGTGCGCAGCCTTGCCGAGACCGGCGCTGTCGTTCCCATCGAAATCGCGTTGCTCCACGACACCGCCACCTTGCTCCTCGACACCAGCGGCGACGGGCTGCACAAGCGCGGCTACCGCGACCTGGTCGGCGCCGCTCCGCTGCGCGAGACGCTGGCGGCCGCCCTCGTCGATCTTTCGTTCTGGAAAAACGGCAAGGCCCTGATCGATCCGTTCTGCGGCAGCGGAACGATCGCCATCGAAGCGGCGCTGGCCGGCCGCAGGATCGCGCCCGGTGTGGCACGCAGCTTCGCGGCCGAAGGCTGGAGCTGGATGCCGGCGGAGGTCTGGGCGCAGGCACGCGAAGAAGCGCAAGACCAGGCGCTGGAGCGCCTCGACGAACGCATCATCGCGACCGACATCGACGCCGAAGCGCTGTCGCTCGCGCGCCGCCACGCCGCGCGCGCCGGAGTCGAGGCCGACATCCACTTCCAGAAGCGCGCCTTTGCCGACCTCGAGACCAGTCACCATTACGGCTGCATCGTCACCAACCCGCCCTACGGGGTGCGTCTCGAGGACGATGACGACGTGCGCCGCCTGTACGAATCGATGGCGGCCGTGTTCGAGCGCCTGCCGACCTGGTCGTTCTTCGTTCTTACGCCGTGGCGCGATTTCGAGAGCATCGTCCGGCGGCGCGCCGACCGGCGCCGCAAGCTCTACAATGCCCGCATCGAGTGCACGTACTTCCAGTTCCACGGGCCCAAGCCTCCGCGGGCCGACGGCGGCGGCACCGGCACCGGCACCGGCGAAGACCGGGAAGCACGCGAAAGCGGGCCCCGGTAGGCTTTTCCGCCGGCCTTTGGCAAGACAAGGTCCCGGCTCCCGCCGCTGGCGGGGCCTTCACCGCGACCGAAACTGGAGAACGAACATGAAGACCTTCGTCACGACGACGGCGATTGCCGTCGCCCTCACGTCCACCCTGGTAGCGTGCGCGCAGGACGCCACCAAGGACAGCAAGCCTGCGGCACAAGCCGCCAAACCGGCTGCCGCCGACAGCAAGGAGCAAGGCAAGGTGACCACCACGGCCAGCGGCCTCAAGTACGAAGTGTTGCGCGAAGGAACGGGCGCCAAGCCCACCGCAGCCAGCAACGTCACCGTCAACTACAAGGGCACGCTGACCGACGGCACCGTGTTCGACAGCTCCTACGACCGCGGCCAGCCGGCCACGTTCCCACTGAGCGGCGTGATCAAGGGCTGGACCGAAGGCCTGCAGTACATGACGGTGGGCTCCAAATACCGTTTCACGATTCCGCCCGAGCTTGCGTACGGACCGCGCAACATGGGCAAGATTCCGCCCAACTCGACGCTGGTCTTCGAAGTCGAGCTGCTCGGCATCAACTGAGCGAGGCTGCGCGCAGGATTTCCGGCTACGGCGTCACCGTTCCCGCCAGCGGGCACGGTGCGCCGTGGCCGGACCTCGTGTCGCAAAGCGCGACGCTGCGCAGGTAGTCCTCCCATTGACGCAGCTCGGCGTCCTGCGGAGCGGCGCCCCAACGACGGATCAGCAGGTAGTGCGCATCGGCGCCGCGAAGATAGAGAAGCAGGTTCGCCAGATGCTTCGCGTCGCGGGTGCTGCAGGTCTTGAGCCACAGCAGACGCGGGGTGCCGCCGGCCGCGGACTCATCCAGAGTGTCGGAAGTCTCCGTGAGGCAGGCGGGATTGCCTCCCTGCTCGGCCATGCGGCGAAAATCCGCGGGATTGGGCCCAGGCCCCTCGCGCATCACACGAACGACGAAGACGCCCGGGCTGCCCGGCTGCGTCCACTCGGACACGTCGGTCTGGTCCTCACGGCCACGACGCACCTGCCAGCTTTTTCCCGGCATCTGCGCGGGAAGCCTCAGGTTCTCGCCGCGGCCGTAGCCTTGCGGGGCCATCGTGCTGCACGCCGTGAGCGAGCAGCAGAAAAGGGCGCCGATCGCGGCTCCTCGAATGCGTCGTTGGTGCACGTGTTGGTCCTCCTTCGGTGCGGCTTGCGGTGCGGGCCGACGGGAGGGGTTTTTCCGCAGCCTGCTTCTGCCAGATAGCGCGCGGCGCCGGCTGAGGACAGCGACACACCGCCGGGTTGTGCCCGCACACCCAGGACTTATTGTCGCACGATGGGTGGGATCAACGGCGAGGGCGAGACGGCGGCAGGCTCCGCGAGCGCGACGAGGTCGAATGCGTCCTCGTTCCTCGACCCCGTCTGCGGCATGACCGTCGATCCCGACGTCAAGCCGTGGCGCGCGCGGCACGAAGGCCGCACGTACTACTTCTGCAGCGAAAAATGCCAGCGGCGCTTCGTCGCCGCGCCCGCGTAATTTGCGGGCGAGGCGCGGCCGCCAGCATACGATGCCGATCCGCGTGCGATCTATACCTGCCCGATGGATCCGCAGGTGCGCCAGACCGGCCCCGGTGCCTGCCCCCTCTGCGGCATGGCGCTGGAGCCGGAGACTGTCACAGCCAACGAAACACCGAACGCCGAGCTTGCGTCGATGAAGCGGCGCTTTGCCGGCGCGGCACTGCTGACTTTGCCTGTGTTCGCACTCGAGATGGGGCAGCACGTCGCGGGGCACGCGGTGGTGCTCGATCCGCGAAGCTCGCAGTGGGTGCAGGCCGCGCTGGCGACGCCGGTGGTCGCTGCGGCAGGCTCCGTGTTTTTCCGTCGCGGCTACGACTCGGTCCGGGTGCGAAGCCTCAACATGTTCACGCTGATCGCGCTCGGCACCGGCGTGGCGTGCCTCTACAGCATCGTCGCCCTGCTCGCTCCCGGCCTGTTTCCCGCGACGATGCTCGAGCACGGCGGCACCGTACCCGTCTATTTCGAGGCGGCGGCCGTGATCGTGACGCTGGCACTTCTCGGACAGGTGCTCGAACTGCGCGCGAGGGATCGCACGTCGGATGCCATCCGCGCGCTGCTTCGGCTCGCGCCGAAAACCGCGCGACGCGTTGCTGCCGACGGCAGCGACGAAGAGATTGCACTCGAGGACGTGCAGCCCGGAAACCTGCTTCGCGTGCGACCGGGAGAGAGAGTTCCGGTGGACGGCAGCGTCATCAGTGGAAACTCGACGGTCGACGAGTCGATGATCACGGGCGAGTCGATGCCTGTCGCCAAGAGCGAGGAATCGAGCGTCATCGGCGGCACCGTCAACGGCTCGGGGTCTTTCGTCGTGCGCGCGGAAAGGCTCGGGCAGGCCTCGATGCTCGGCAGAATCGTCCGCCTCGTCGCGACCGCGCAGCGAAGCCGCGCCCCGGTGCAGGCCCTCGTCGATCGCGTCTCCGCGCTCTTCGTTCCGTCGGTGATCGTCGTCGCCGTGCTTTCGTTCGCCGCGTGGCTCGTGCTCGGCCCCGAGCCGCGGCTCGCCCACGCGATCGTCTCGGCCGTCAGCGTCCTGATCATCGCGTGCCCCTGCGCTCTTGGCCTTGCCACTCCGATGTCGGTGATGGTCGGCATCGGCCGCGGTGCCGGCGCCGGCATCCTGATCCGCAACGCCGAGGCTCTCGAGCGCATGGAGAAAGTCGACACGGTCGTGCTCGACAAGACCGGCACCGTGACCGAAGGGCGACCCGAGGTGACTGCGATCGTCGCGGCGCCGGGCGCTACGGAAAACATGGCACTCGAAGCCGCCGCAGCGGTCGAGCGTGCAAGCGAGCATCCGCTGGCCGAAGCCGTCGTGCGCGAAGCAGCGCGGCGCGGCGTTGCCATTGCCGACGCGGAAGCCTTCGAGAGTTTCGCGGGAAAGGGAGCCGTCGCGACGGTTGCCTCGCTGGCAGTCGTCGTCGGCAACGCCGAGTTGCTGGCCGAACGCGGCATCGATACCCAGGCACTGGCCATCGATGCCGAACGACTGAGAAGCCAGGGAAATACGGTGATCTTCGTTGCGCGCGCGGGGCTTCTGGCCGGCCTGGTCGCGATCGCCGATCCGGTCAAGGCCACGACGCCGCCGGCGCTCGAGAGCCTGCGCCGCGCGGGCCTTCGCATCGTCATGCTGACGGGCGATCATCGGGCCACCGCCGAAGCGATCGCGCGTCGCCTCGGGATCGACGACGTCGAAGCCGGCGTACTTCCCGACCGCAAGCAGGATGTCGTCGAAGAGCTGCGCAGGCGCGGCCGCGTCGTCGCGATGGCGGGCGACGGCGTAAACGACGCACCGGCGCTGGCTGCCGCCGACGTCGGGCTCGCGATGGGCAGCGGCACCGACGTCGCGATGGAGAGCGCGTCGATCACGCTGGTGCGAAGCGATCTGCGCGGCATCGCGAACGCGCGCACGCTGTCGCGCGCGACGATGCGCAATATCCGCCAGAACCTGTTCTTCGCGTTCGTCTACAATGCCGTCGCCGTCGCGGTCGCCGCCGGAGTGCTCTATCCGTGGCTCGGCTGGCTCCCGTCGCCGGCGCTCGCGGCCGCTGCGATGTCGCTCTCGTCGGTCAGCGTGATCACGAATGCCCTGAGGCTCAGGAGTGTGGATCTTTAGAGGTGCTGAGAGCGCCAGCGGATCATGCCGCCGGTCACATTGGCGACGTCGGGGACGGAGGCCTGCTCGAGGATGGCAACGGCCTGGGCCGAGCGGCGTCCGGAGCGGCAGATACAGACGACCGGCTTGTCTCGCGGCACTTCGTCCACGCGTTTTCTCAGCTCGCCGAGCGGAATATGCATGCTGCCCTCGATGCGGCCGAGCTCGCCGGTCAGCTCGGCCGGCTCGCGAACGTCGAGCATCGTCACCAGCGACGGGTGCTCGTGAACCCACACCGGCTCGATCTCGGATACTCCGGCGAAAGTGCGGTGCACGGGTCCCCAGGTCGGACGGTCCGTCGAAATCGCGGTTTCCGGCTTTCCGCAGCGGCGATTGGCCGGTACCGCAATGTCGAGCTGCTTCGGATGCGGCAGACCGAGGTTCTGCATGTAGCCGACGAAATCGCTTTCGCTGGCATCGCCGCCGATGCGCGGGTTCCAGCGTTTCTCTTCCCCGACGCTGGTCACCGTGCGGCCGCCGTAATCGTGGCCCGGATACAGCAGGCAGTCCTCGGGCAGCGAGAATATCTTGTCGCGAATCGAATGGTACAGCGCGTGCGCGTCGCCGTGCTGGAAGTCGGTGCGTCCCGCGCTGCGGATCAGCAGTGCATCGCCCGTGAAGGCCATGCGCCAGTCGCCGGTCACGTAGGTCACGCAGCCGTCGGTGTGGCCCGGTGTTGCGACGACGCGCAGCTCCACGCCGGAAAAACGGATCGGGTCGCCGTCGTCGACGTAGATGTCGGCGCCTTCGGCCTCGCTCCGGCGGCTAATGACGATCTTCGATCCAAGCGCTTCGCGAAAGCGCCACGCGGCGGTGACGTGGTCGGCGTGCACGTGCGTCTCGAGCGTGTACAGGAGCTTGAGACCGAGCTCTTCGAGCAGCGCGCGCTCGCGCTCGAACTTTTCGAACACGGGGTCGATGAGCAGCGCCTCGCGCGTTCGCTCGTCGCCCAGCAGGTAGGTGTAAGTGGAGGAGACGGGGTCGAACAGCTGGCGGAAGATCATGAACCCGACTACCACGGCGCCCGCGCCCAGGCGATGCCGAAGCACCGGAGCCGCAGCCGCTTCAACTTCCGGGAGGCCCACCAAGGTCGGGTGGAACTCGCAGCGGCGCGTCGAAGTCTCGTTCCACTTCGAAAACCACCTCCGTCGATTTCCCTTCATCCATTACCAAGGTACTCTACTTTCATGGCACTGCCTCAATCCAGGGTCACCGCACAGGGCCAGATCTCGGTCCCGGCCGAAGTACGCCGGAAACTGGGCATCGGCCCCGGATCCATCCTCGAATGGGACGAAGACGGGGAACGCATGGTCGTGCGGAAGGCCGGACGGTTCTCCTCACTCGAGATCCACAACGCGCTCTTTGCCAAGCGACGCGTCAAGCCTCGCAAGCTGCAGGACTCGAAGGTCGCCGTCGCCCGGCACCTCCAAGAGAAGAATGCGCGCCGTTGACAGCAACGTTCTCGTGCGTCTCATCACGCGGGACGATGAAAAGCAGGTCGCGTCGGCGGAATCGTTCGTCGAAAAAGGAGCGTGGGTGTCCCATCTCGTGCTCGCCGAGACGACCTGGGTGCTCTCGGCGGCGTACGAGTTGGAGCACGCCGACATCGCTACAGCGGTCGAGATGCTGCTCAGTCACGAGCGCCTTACGTTGGAGAATGCGGACGTGATCGTCGCGGCGCTCGAACGCTACCGCAATCGTCCCGCACTTGGCTTCTCGGATTGCCTGGTTCTGGAGATCGCGCGCAAGGCCGGGCACCTCCCGCTCGGGACCTTCGACAGGAATCTTGGCCGGCTGGAAGGCGCCGAGAGACTGTAGCCGCGGTACTTCGGGCATCTGTGCACGCCAATTCGACGACGCCGCTCTGCATTTCCCGCTTCGATCAACCCAACTGAACTTTCTTCCGCACTCTGCATCGTATACGCAGTGCCCCCCGTGAGTACGGGGGACACGTTCGACATCCACGATATCGATCTGGACGGATTCGCGAGTGCGATCGGCGAGCTTCGCGAAGAGCTGCGCGCATCGCTCGGAGACGACGACCTGCGTCATCTCGCGAACATCGAGCGCTGGGGAAGGGTAGCGACGCTTGTCGGGCTGGCCACTTCGTGGATCGCGCCGAACCCGCTGTCGGCCGTGCTGCTTTCGCTCGGCAGATCGACGCGCTGGCTGCTGATGCACCACATCGGCCATCGCGGTTACGACAAGGTTCCAGGCGTCGCCGACCGACACACCTCGCGCGTCTTTGCGCGAGGGAAAAGGCGTTTCATCGACTGGGCGGACTGGATGACACCGGAAGCCTGGATCTACGAGCACAATATCCTGCATCACCAGCACACGGGCGAGATGCGCGATCCCGACCTCATCGAGCAGAACCTCGAGGGCATCCATCGCTCGCGGCTGCCGATGTTCGCGCGCTACGCTCTGCTGGCGCTGCTCGCAGGTACCTGGCGCGCCTCCTACTACGCGTCGAAGACATTGACGGCGTGGTGGCATCGCCGTGCCCCGGACGGCGCGCCGCGCCCGGTGCCGGTGGCAGCGCTGGTCACGCAATGCCTGGCTCCGTACGCGCTGCTCCAGTTCGTGCTCCTGCCGGCACTGTTCACGCCGCTCGGCGCGTGGGCGGTATTCTCGGTGCTGTGCAACTCGATCCTGGCCGACGTCCTGACCAACGTGCATACGTTCTTCGTCGTCGGTCCAAACCACACGGGTGACGATGTCTGGCGATTCGAAGACGCCCCCGCATCACGCGGCGAGTTCTACGTTCGGCAGGTGATCGGGTCCGTGAACTACAGGACCGGCGGAGATGCCGTCGATTTCGCGCACCTCTGGCTCAACTACCAGATCGAGCACCACCTGTTTCCCGACGCGCCGATGCTCGCCTACCGCCGCATCCAGCCGAGAGTAAAGGAAGTATGCGCGCGCTTCGGCGTGCCGTACCTCGAGGAGCCGGTCACGACGCGCTTCCTCAAGATGAGCCGTGTGTTCGTCGGCCGTGCGAGCATGCGCCGTCTCGAAGCGGGGACCCCGCCGGTGCAATTGAAGGCGGCGTAGGCTCCTCGCTCGCGCGGCGGCCTGGCCTGGGGCTCAGTTGATCTTCACTCCCGCGGAAGCGTAGGAGCCGTAGAATTCCATCGAATCGGCGCAGCCGCCCGGCATCATCGTCGTCGAACAGTAGTCGCCGGTGAAGACGATGGAACCGCCGCTGCGCTTGCAGTGAGTCGGGCTGGCGCCGTCACCATAGGTGGCCGCGTCGCCCGAAAGCAACACACACAGGCTCTCGCTGAGCGGCGCGACGACGATCGCGTCCGCATCTTCGAGATTGATCGCCGCCAATACCGTTCCGCCATCGATCCAGCCCGGATGCATCGGGTCCGGCTGGCAGCCGGCGGCCGGATCGAGGCTCGATACGTCGTAGCCGCCGATGCAGTCCTGGTCTGGCGAAATCTGCCCTGTTACCTGCAGGCCGCGCATCGGTAACAGCAACACGCCGGCGCCCATCGCGTCGAGGTAGACCGGGATCGTGACGCTGCCGACCTGCGACGAGAAAGTCTGATTCATCCCAAGGCCGAGCGTTCCCGTGACCGGCGCGACCGAGTGCGACTGGACCGTCTCGTTCACGAAGGAATATCCCATGGTCGGATCGAGCACCGGCTTGGCGCCGCCGACAGTAAGATTGCCGCCCGACGTGTCGACCTGCATCAGCCAGTTGAAGGTTGCCGAGCCATTCAGGTTGCACGTCGGCTGATCCGGCGTCACGCCGTTGGAAATCGTATTGCCGACGGGACCGGTCGCGAGGACGGTCGGCAGAGTGAGAGCCAGGTGCGAGACTCTCAGCCCGAACGTACTCAGGACGCTGTTGTCGTTCTGGGTCGGACACTGCACTCCGAAAGGGCAGGCCATCGGAATCGTGCAGGCGGCCGATGCGGGCGTGAGTGCGAGCACGTCGTTGATGCAGCTCGTGACGGCGCCGCCGATCGCGGATGCGTCGTTGATATTGACGCAGCCACCTTTACCGTCTGCCTTGGCGATCGCCGAGTCGAACTTCAGGTCGGCTTTATCGAGGCAGATG
Organism: Candidatus Binatia bacterium; assembly: GCA_036493895.1. Classification (NCBI taxonomy): domain Bacteria; phylum Candidatus Binatota; class Binatia (SeqCode); species Binatia bacterium. The sequence goes on from DASXOZ010000053.1 coordinate 177,888, forward strand.
CTGTCCACGTTGGTCCCGCTCTTGAGAGCAGCCTGCCAGCACTTGCCCTTGGCTGCCGCCTGCTGGAAGGCGGCCTTGTTCTTGGCCGCCGCACAGGCGCCGGCCGCAGTTCCACTTGCGGAAAAGGCAGGTACGGTGGCGACGAGAAGGGCGATTGTCGCCAGCACCGCGATTCGATTGTTCATGAGTCCCCTTGAGTCGACGCGCCAGAGACGAAGCGTCGACGCCAGCGTCCCTACAGGGCTTCTGCAGGCTTCGCAAGGTTCCAGCTGTGGCTCGGGTCGAGTGGAAGACCGCGCCCGCGCCCCCGGCGATCACGATTGGCCCTCTGCCCGTTTCTGCTATGGCGGTGACGCCCTCCCCGGCCTGTCAATGCGAGCACTCCGGGCAGCGGGCAAGGAGAAATGCCATGCGAATGAACGTGCACCCGATTCCCACCGTATCCGACCGCATCAACCAGATCCGCGAGCTCACGGCGAAAATCGTCAATCATGAGATTCTTCCGAACGAGAACGAGTTGTGGGTCGGACGCCGCGGCGGCGAGGCAACCAACGGGGCGCGCCAGCGCGCCCACGATCTTCGCGCCGGCATCCGCGACAAGGTGAAGCAGGCGGGCCTGTGGGCGCCGCATCTTCCGCGCGAATACGGCGGCGCAGGCCTCAATTTCCTCGAGCACGCGTACATGAACGAGGTGCTCGCGTACGCGGTAGGCGCAGCGGCTCTCTTCGGCGTCGTCGCGCCAAACTCGGGCAACCAGTCGATCCTCGTCAAGTACGGCACCGACGAGCAGAAAAAGAACTGGCTGCTGCCGATGATCGAAAGCGGCATGGAGTCGGGATTCTCGATGACCGAGCCGGAAAATCCCGGCTCCGATCCGCGCTCGATCCGCACCAGCGCGCGCCGCGACGGCGACGACTGGGTGATCAACGGGCACAAGTGGTTCACGTCCAACGGCAAGCGCGCCGATTTCTTCATCGTGATGTGCCGCACCGAAGACCCGAACGCGCCTGCGGAGCGCAACGGCAAGATGACGCAGATCATCGTGCCGTCGGACACGCCGGGCGTGCGCATCGCGCGCGGCATTCCGGTCTGGGGCCGCGACAGCGACCACTGCGAGATCTACTACGACGACGTTCGCGTGCCGCTCGGCAACGCACTCGGTCGCGCCGGTTCGGGCCACCAGGCCGCGCAGGACCGCCTCGGCGCCGGCCGCGTCTACCACTGCATGAATTCGGTCGGGCAGATGTGGCGTGCCTTCGACCTGATGGTCGAGCGCTCGATGATGCGCGAGGTGCACGGCGGCAAGCTCGAGACCAAGCAGTTCATCCAGGGTTTCATCGCCGAGAGCTACATCGACATCCAGGCCGCGCGCCTGATGACGCTGCACTGCGCCGAGAAGATGGAAAGCGGTGGCGATCCGCGCACCGACATCTCGGCGATCAAGATCTTCGTTCCGGCCGCCTACCACCGCGTCGTCGACCGCGCGATCCAGGTCTGGGGCGGCGCCGGCGTCTCCGGCGATCTTCCGCTGGCCGAGATGTACCAGGGCGCAAGGACGCTGCGCATCGCCGACGGCCCCGACGAAGTCCACAAGATCCTCATCGCGAAGAACGTCCTCAAGGCGTATCGCGAAGGGGACGGGTGGGACTTCGGGAACTGAGTTGCGGGGACCGGCACCAGCAAACCGGTGCCTGTCCCCGACTCAAGCGGAAGCGATCCGGCGCGCCACGGCGCCCCTCACGGCACGTTGGCGGCGCCGGGCGTCGGCGTGCTGGAGAATTTCCAATCGGTGGCTGCGTCATTGGTATCCGAGCCGTCCGGCAGACGGGACAGCGAACCGTTGACGGTGTTCGAATCGGCCACGGATACGGGGAGTGCGGTGCCTTCCACAAGCGATACGGTGCCCGGGAACCCGGTGATCTGGGCCATCGTCATCGACCCTTCGTACGAGAGCGCGTCGATGAGGGTCGAGTGGACAGCATCGATCAGCGCCACTCCGTCCGGTGCGCCGTTCTGGATGAGACTGGTCACAGCGCCCGCGTCGATCGTCTCTACGCCGGCGGGAACGCTGGACACGACACTGGTGGCACCGACGACGAGATACTGGGAAGCGGCGAGCGAGCCCGCGGGGCTGAGGTCGAACCGATCGTACTCCGTGTTGCTCCCGCCGTTGACGAGCACGAGCGCGATGCCGCTGAGGCTGATGGGCGCGGAGGTCGGGTTGAAGACCTCGACGAACTCCGCCGCATCGGTGCCGACGTTGTCGTAGTCGATTTCGTTGATGACCAGGCTGGTCGCGCTGCCGGGCGCCACGATGGTCAGGTCCGCCGACAGCATCGAGCCGAGGGTCGCGTCGATCTGCGCGGACGTCTCCGTGTTCGCATCGTCATAGTCGAACGTCGCGCTGAACTGGTCGGCCGGCACGAGGACGCTGGGCGGAATGGTGCCCGCATCCGCGGGAGTCAGCGACAACGCGACCGAGCTGCCGCCGGGTGACGCCGGGATGTCCAGCGTCACCGTGAAGGTGCGCGTCCCGCCCTGCACCACCGATGTCGTCGCAGGCTGAAGGTCCACGAGCACCGGCGTTTCCGAGGTGCCGATCACGCGAACGTGCGCAACGAGATTTGCCGCTCCGAACGTCGCCGTCAGCGTCACGTCGGCGGACTGCGCCAGGCCGTTGATGTGCACCTGCGCGCTCGTCTGCCCCGAGAGGATCGTCACGCCGCCGCCGACGATCGTCAGCGAAGCCGGATCCGAGGTGGCGATCGCCACGAAGGTGTCCTGCGCGACCGGCCCGTTCATCGTCACCGCCAGCGGAGTCTGGAAGGTCGGCACGTCGCTGTCGCCTTGGCGCGCGTACGAGAGCGGCGGCGAAAAACCCGTCATCGCCGGGCACGGGATCGCGCCAGGGTTCGGATAACTCGGGCACGCATCGCACGCGTCCCCCTTGCCGTCGCCGTCGATGTCCGCCTGGTCGGCGTTGGCGACGTTCGGACAGTTGTCCGTTGCGTTCGGGATGCCGTCGCTGTCGCGGTCATTCCCGTTGAAGCTGCAGGTCGTTGTGTTCGCGTCCAGAGGGCACGGGTCGCACGCGTCACCGACGCCGTCACCGTCGGTGTCGGGTTGGACGCCGTTATCGACCGGGCGCGCCGGGTTGAAGATGGTGGGGCAGTTGTCGGTGGCGTTGGCGTAGCCGTCGCCGTCATCGTCGGTGCCGGTGATGTTGCCGTCGTAGACCGCGGAGCCGTTGACGCTGACGCCGCGGCTCGGAATGCACGTGGGCTCGTTCTGTGGCGTTCCGCAGAAGAAATCCGGGTAGACGCTGCCGACGGAGGTCTGGAGCGCGGAATACGTCTTCCCGATCTCGCCCGTCAGGCAGACCTGCTTGCTGCTGCCGCAGACATCGACGGTGTCGCAGGAGCCCGTGTCCGGGATGGCCCCGATGGTGGCGGCATCGCCGTAGAGCGGCTTGCCGCTGCGAAGGACGAGCGAGACGTCCTGGGGTTGTGCATCGATCACCGCGCGGTAACCGTCGTGGTCGGCCTCGCTGAAAACGGCAATGTCCGCCGCGTAGCCCGGCGCGAGCAGGCCGATGGCGTCGTCCAGGGCCGCAGCGGCAGCGCTGTTGGTGGTCGCCATCGACCAGAGGTCCCGGTTGCTGAAGCTGTGATGGAGGTAGCCAGCGTTGAACTGGTCGGCGCACTCGAGCTCGCGCAGCATGTTCATCGAGCCGGAAACGTTCCAGTCCGTCCCGAGCGCGACGGTGCCGCCCATTCGCGCGAATACCTGAGCCGCCGCCGTATCGCCGTAGAGCGCAATGTTCGAACGCGGCGACCAGATGAGCTTGCTGCCCTCGGCCTCCATCACTGCGAGATCGACGGAGGTCAGACCCACGCCGCCGATCACGGCCGTCTTGCTCTGCACGATGTCGTTCGGAGAATTGCTGAGGCAGTAGAATTCGTTTTCCGAGTACGCATCGACACCTTCGGCAATGTGCGGCTCGTAGGAGTCGGCGGCTGTGAAGGTCGCGTCGGACGGCGTGATGGCGCCCGTAAACTGATCGCAGGTGGGCGTGGGCGGGAACGTCGGCGGACTGCTGTCGTTGAGCGGGAAGTTGTCGTAGTCCACCGCCGGACGAGCGAGCCCTTCCTCCATCGTGGCCTTGTCGAGGTTTCTCAGCAGGCCGGTCTGACCGCCGCTGCCGGCGATCGAGGTCGTGCCTGCCATCAACCCGCGCAGCTCGGCCCAGCTGATCTCGTCCCCACTTGCACCACCGGCAGCCGGGATCAACGTGTGGCCGTGAAGGCCACTGCGCCACTCGTGGCGATCCTCGTAGCGCTCGGCCGTCGCGGCATACGGGGAGTTCTGGTCGAAGGTGAGGTGGTCGTGCGTGTTGACCAGGCCAGGCGAGATCGCCGCCTGCGGACAACTGATGACGGTAGCAGTGGACGCCGTCGTCGCGCAGCTTCCCGCGCAGGCGGCCGAGCAACCTGCCTGAACGATGATGCCCTGGGAATCGATCACGACCTGTCCGCCGCGGTAGATCGTCGTCGGCGTCAGGACGTCTCCGAGGATCACCCGGCCGGCGTCGCCCGCGGTCACTTCGCAAGTGCCCGATGAAAGCGGCGCAAGCTGCTGGCAGAAGGTCTCGCCGGCAGGTGCATAGCACTGGCCGCTGTCGCCCGGTGCGGCAATGAGAAGATCCTGGTTCGTGTCGGCCGCGTCGATGCAGGTGTCCACGCCGGCGCACTCGGTTGCCGTTGCCTTCGCGCTGCTGAGGCACTTGTCGGCGAGCGTTCCGTCGGTCTTGTACTTCGTGCGGATCTTGCAGTTCACCGAGCCGTCGGCAACGCTGGTGTAGATGCAAGGCCGCGCGCCGACGATCGCGCTGCGGCCGCAGCGCGAGTTCTTGTAGAACTTCTTGAGCGTGCCGAGGCAGGGCTTGCGCACGGACGTGAGCGAGGCCATCTGCGTCTTGATGCAGGCGGCAAAATCGGAGCGGGCGTGGCCGTCGCTGCCGTCATAGGTGGCGCAGGGACAGGCGGCGTCGATGGTGGTGCGCGCGTCGCGCAGTGCCTGCGCGTCGCCGGCGACGATCGGGTCGCTGCCGATCAGGCACGACGTCGGGCCCGCGACGGCTGCGGTCGGCGCAAGAAAAACAATCGACGCGGCAACGGCGCACCAGAACGATCGAAGCATGGCTAACCCCCCGGCTGCGGCCCCTCCGGCCGCGAAATCGAAGGTCGCATACTCGCCTGCCGCCGGGGCTCACGCAACAGCCTGGCGGGGCCTGCGCTCGAAGCGGCGGCGCGTATCGCCGGGTGGGCCGGCCAGCGCCGTGGTCTCTCAGCTGCCGGCGTTTCGTACCGCCCGAACGCTGAACGTGCTGACCTTCGGCGAAGCGAACGCACCACCGACCGAGAACGACACTGCGAACGCGTCGGCGGGAATGCTCGCCAGCGTCGTCGACGACCAGTACTGCAGGCCTTCGGTGCAGCTGCACTGGGACAACGTGCAGCTCGGGGCGCAATCATGATTGAAAATCGACTTCACGGTCGAGCCGCTGGAAGCCGCATCGGCACTGTAGTCGACGATCGACTCGAGCTCGCGGACGTTCGGCAAGCGCCAGTCGTTGTGACCGGCGAAGTTGTCCGAGTTGAGCCCCGCGATCTTCTCGAAGGACTGAACCCAGGTGAGCGCCTGGGCAACGTCATGGACTCCGCCGGCGTGGCCGAGTTTCTCCCACACCAGATTCGTTGAAGTGTCGGCAATGGTGCCGTCGCCGTTGGAGACGTAGTGAAGGTCGACACCGATTTGCAGCGCTCCGTCTTCACGCGGCGTCGATTGGCACGAGATCGGCGTGCCGTCCGCCGTCCAGCAGGTCGTCTGCCCGGTAACCAGGGGATTGGCGTCGTCGCAGGTCAGCGTCACCTGTTGCCCGACCGAAAATTTGAGGACTTTGAGCGCATCCGACGCGGTGACGCTTCCACTCTTGTCGACGTCGCCGCAGTCGCCGGCACCGAGATGGGGCGATGCGACGAGGATCAAAAGGGTGACAACCGCGGACAGGCCACAACGACGGCGCATGGAATTCCTCCTCCTCCCCGATTACCCCGACCCGCAAGATGGGCGCGCGTGCGCGGGGGGAACAAGCGGGAGGCGTTTGGTGCGCCCCCCATGTTGCGGGAAATTCCACCGCTGCGGGGTTGTCTCCTCTAGAGGCCGCCCGAGCCCTTGCCTTCGACGCACTCGGGCGCGTCGAAATGCGCCTGGTCCACGGTCGCCGGCGCAAGCGTCGGTGAGGACACGAAGCTCGGCGTCGTGAAATCGAACAGCTCGAGCAGCGGCCTCGCATTCGCGTCACGCGCCGTCAGTGCCGGCAGGTCGAAGCGGTTCTCGATGAAGCGCAGGATCGACGTGTGGTCGTAGACCTTGTGGCCGACATAGTGAGGCCGCGCCCACGGGGAGACCGCGACGAACGGCACGCGGAATCCGTAGCGGTCGAACTGGCCGGGCTCGTCGGTCGCCGCCAGCATCGGCGGGATGTCGTCGGGGATGCAGGCCGGCGGCGGCGCAACGTGGTCGTAGAAGCCGCCGTGCTCGTCATAGGTAAGAAACAGCGCCGAGCGGTCCCACTGCGGGCTCGTCATCAGCGCATCGACGACCTGCGCGACGTGCTGCTGCCCGAGCTGGATGTTGGCCGTGGGATGCTCGTCATCCTCGGTGTCCGAGCTCGCGATGAACGTCGGATCGATGAACGCGACCTGGGGGAGGTTGCCGGCCGCGGCATCGACGAGGAACTGGCTCATCGGCGCGAGGTGGCTCGCGTCGCTGTTGCGCACGTACGCGAACAGCGCCGCGAACGGAATCTCCTCGAAGTAGATCTTCCACGTAACCTGCGGCGTCGCCTCGTCCATCAGGTTGAAGATCGAGCGCTGGTCGTAGGCGGTGGCAGGATCGCACGGCTGCTGGCAGTCCTGCGGAAAATCGTTCGCGATGTGGCCGAACGAAGTGCCGGCCAGGAGGAAGAAGCGATTCGGGAAGGTCTGCGACAGCACCGAGCAGAAGTAGCGGTCGGCCATCGCGAAGGTGCTCGCGAGCGAGTAATAGAACGGGATGTCGGCGCTGTCGTGCCAGCCCATCGTGCGGCTTCCGGTGGGGTCGGCGCTGTTGACGTTCTGCGCGGTGAATCCGTCCATCTTCCCGTTGTCCCACTCCTTGTGGGAACCACTCCATGAGTGGTCGAGGTCGGCAACCTCGCAGTACAGGTCCTGGTGGAACGGAGCGATCGGCATCGTCGCATCGACGGGATTCGGATTGGGAGTCGTCGGTTCGGCCGCAGTCTTCGGCTGCCCTTCGCTGTGGAGCTGACCGAAGTAGTGATCGAAGGAGCGGTTCTCCTGCATCACGACGACGATGTGATCGATCGGGATCTGATCGCCGTGAATCTGCTTTCCCGGAGACTCGGACGGAAGCGCGCCGGCGGCGTACTTGCAGCGGGCGCCGGCAAGACCGGCCGTGGACGTGGCGAAGACGACGGCAAGCGTCGCGGCGAAAATGACGACAGGCTTCATGGCTCCTCCCTCACCCGCGGCGCCGGAGCCCGGCGTTCACTTCGGGTGATCGTGATGTGCGGCCCAGCAACCGCCTTACAAAATTGTTAGCTGGCCTTCGTCGTACCTGTCAACAACGTTGTAAGTAAGTTCCCGGTTCAGACGCGATCCACGCGTGCGACCTCGCCGCTCGCTGAAGAACACCTAACTGACCGAACTCTCAGGGGAATTGAGGGATCTACGACCGTGGGTTCCAGAGCAGCGGCGTCACGTCCGGCTCCACCCATCCAAGGCGGGCCGGGACCGACATCAGCCTTTCGCGAGACCAGTACTGCAGCGGGAGGTCTTTTGCCCCGAAGCGTTCGATCAGATCGGCCGCAAGCTCGTCGAGGCCGCGGGCACGGTCGGCCGACGCCAGGAACGTCGCGATGCGCCAGACGTAGAACCGCGTGATCGACTCGTGGTAGCCGCCGGTTTCGGTATTGGCGACGCCGTGACTTTCGTTGAGGGCGCGGATGCGGGCGCGAAGCAGCGCGAGCGCTTCGTCGGCGCCGTGATGCGCGACGTGCCACAGTCCGACGCGAAGGTGCGCGTGATGGGTCCAGCACGTTTTCGGCAACGTGAGCGCGACGAACGCAGCCGCGATTTCTTCGACGCTCCCGCCGCCGGCGGCAACCCGCGAAGCGACCAGCGTCCCCTCCCCTGCGCTCATGGCACCACCGGCACCGCCGTGCGTCGCGACGAAGACCAGCGCTCCAGGTACAGGTAAACCACCGGCGTGATGTAGAGCGTCAGCACCTGGGAGACGATGAGCCCGCCGACCACGGCGACGCCGAGCGGCTGGCGCAGCTCGGCGCCGGAGCCGATGCCGAGCGCGATCGGCAAGGTGCCGAACATCGCCGCCATCGTCGTCATCATGATCGGGCGGAAGCGCAGCAGGCACGCCGCGCGGATCGCACCGAACGCATCCTGTCCTTCGGCGCGCGCCGAGATTGCGAAGTCCACCATCATGATCGCGTTCTTCTTGACGATGCCGATCAGCATGATGACGCCGACGAATGCGATGACGCTCAGGTCCATGCCCATCACCCGCAGCGCGACGACGGCGCCGATGCCGGCCGACGGCAGTCCCGAAAGAATCGTGATCGGATGGATGAAGCTCTCGTAGAGCATCCCGAGAATGATGTAGATGACGATGATCGCCAGCACGATCAGCGTGCCCTGTCCCCTGGCCGAGTCCTCGAATACCTGCGCCGAGCCCGCGAAACCGCCGGTAATCGTCTCCGGAATCTCCAGGCGCCGCGAGATCTGGTCGATCCCCGTGACCGCGTCGCTAAGAGCCGCGCCGCCGGCAAGATCGAACGAGATCGTCACCGCGGGCATCTGGCCCTGGTGATTGACCGACAGCGGGCCGATTGCGCGCTGCACCGTCGCCAGCGACGACAGCGAGATCGAGGTCGGCCCCTCGCCCTTGATCGGGGTGTTCTCGATGTCCTCGGGAGTCGGATCGCGGCCGACAGTGCGCTCGAGGATTACCGCGTACTGGTTGGACGGAGTGAACAGCGTCGCGATCTGCGCGTCGCCGAATGACGCGTACAGCGCGCGGCGCACGTCGTCGTCGGTGACTCCGAGCGAGGCGGCCTTGGCGCGGTCGATGTCGACGATGGCCTTGAGGCTCTTGAGCTGAAGGTCGGAGGTCACGTCGCGAAAGCGTGGGTCGGCCGCCATCGCTTCCTGCATCTTTTCCGACCACACCGAAAGCTGCGGGAAATCGGACGACTGAAGGGTGTACTGGTACAGGCTCTTGGTCAGCCGCGTTCCGACCGACAGGTTCTGTACCGGCTGAAGAAAGATGTTGAGGCCCTCGACCTCGCGCGTGGCTGCGCGGATGCGACCCATGACCGTGAAGATCGAGTCGCGCTGGTCGGCGGGCTTCAGGCTCATGAACATGCGGGCGGCGTTGGTCGCACCGCGGCCTCCGCCGATGCCGAAGAAGATGGAGTCGACGGCGGGGTCGGCGTTGACGATGTCGCTGACGCGCTGGAGCTTGGCGACCATCGCGTCGAACGAAACGTCCTGGGCCGCCTCGGCCTGCCCGAAGATGAAGCCGATGTCTTCGAGCGGGAAAAAGCCCTTCGGGACCGTCATGAAAGACCAGACGCTGGCGCCCAGCGTCAGGAACGTCACCCCGAGCATGATGCGCCGGTGGTGAAGCGTCCAGTCGAGAGTGCGCGCGTAAAAGCGCGTGAGCGCCTGGAAGCTGCCGACCGACGCAGCCGCGTGGCCGTGCGCGGAGTCCTCCGGCGCCGACTTCAGCACGCGACTGCACATCATCGGCGTCAGCGTCAGCGCGACGAACGCCGAGATCAGGATCGCCATGCTGATCGTGACGGCGAACTCGTGGAAGATGCGCCCGACCACGCCGCCCATGAACAGGATCGGGATGAACACGGCGACCAGCGAGAACGTGATCGAAAGGATCGTGAACTGGATTTCGCGGGCACCGCGCAGCGAGGCTTCCATCGCCGAAAGGCCGCCTTCCATGTGACGCACGACGTTCTCGAGCATCACGATCGCGTCGTCGACGACGAAGCCGACGCAAAGCGTCAGCGCGAGCAGCGAGACGTTGTTGATGCTGAACTGCAGCCAAGCCATGCCGGCCCAGGTGCCGACGATGCAGAGCGGCACGGCGATCGCGGAGATCAGCGTCGCGCGCAGGTCGCGCAGGAACGCGTAGATCACCAGGACCACCAGGCCGATCGTCAGCAGCAGCGTGCGCTCGACGTCGTGCACCGCGTGCTCGATCGAGACCGAGCGGTCGAGCAGGCTGGTCATCTTGATCGAGGCCGGCACCTCGCCTCGCACGCGTTCGAGCAGGTCCTGCACCTCGCGCACGACGGCGATCGTGTTGGCGTCCGGCTGGCGCTGGATCGCGATCACGATGGCGGGCAGCCCGTTCATGCGGCCGATCGAGCGGTCGTCCTCGACCGAATCCGTCACGACCGCGACGTCGCGGAGCCTGAGCGGCGCGCCGTTTCTCCACGCCACGATGATGTCGGAGAAGGTCGCCGCGTCTTTCGGCGAGTCGCTGATGTCGATGTTGAAGGCCTGCTTGTGCCCGCTGATCAGCCCCACCGGAGCATTGGACGCAGCGGCCGCGATCGCGCTCCTCAGCTCGTCGTAACTGAGCCCCATCGACAGCAGTCGATTGGCGTCGGCGCGGATGCGCACCGCGTACTTCTGGGTTCCGAAGATGATGACCTGTGCGACACCCGACAGTGTGGAGATGCGCTCGGCCAGGATCGTGTCGGCAATCTCGTTGACCGCGGAGAGCGGCAGCGTGTCGGACGAAAGCGCGACGAAATAGACCGGCTGGTCGGCAGGATTGACCTTCTGGAACGAAGGCGGCGACGTCATCTGCGGCGGCAGGCGCCGAAGTGTCGCCGAGATCGCGGACTGCACGTCGAGGGCGGCGCCGTCCAGGCTGCGGTCGAGGTCGAACTGGATCGTGATGTCGGTGCGGCCGATGAAGCTCGTCGACGTCATCGACGTGATCCCGGCGATCGTCGAGAACTGGCGCTCCAGCGGCGTGGCGATCGCCGATGCCATCGTCTCGGGGCTGGCGCCGGACAGCGTGGCGCTCACCTGGATGGTCGGGAAGTCGACCTTCGGCAGCGCACTCACCGCAAGGGTGCGGTAGCCGGCAAGCCCGCCGACCAGCACCGCCGCCATCAGCAGGATCGTGAAGACGGGGCGCCGGATGCAGAAATCCGACAGCGTCATTTCGCCGAAGACTCCGTCGCCGGTGCGGCAGCACCAGGGGCCGCGGCACCGGGCACCGCAGCAGGCTTTGGAACCGCCACTTCGACGGGGCTGCCTTCCGAAAGCGACAGCATGCCGTCGGTCGCGACGTCCTCGCCTCCGGAAAGGCCGTCGGTGACGACGGCGGTGCCTTCGCTGTAGCGGCGCACCTTGACCGGCTTTCGCGTGGCCTTGCTGTCGACGATCGCGAACACGAAGTCCCCGCTCGGGCCGTGCTGCACCGAGATCTCGGGAACCGCCACGACGCCGGCGTCCTCGCCGAGGCTCAGCATCACCTCGACGATCATCCCGGGCCACAGCGCTTCGTTCGTATTGGCGAACTCGGCGCGGCCTTCGAACGTCGCCGTCGACCGGTTGATGTTGTTGTCGACGAAGTTGACGTGGCCCTTCTCGGCAAGCTCGACGCCGTCACGGATCACCGTGGTCGCGACGTTCCCCTTCGACATCTGGTCGCGCAGGGGCTCGAGCGCCTGCTGCGGCAAGCCGAACTCGACGCGGATCGGAGCGACCTGGTTGAGGACGACCAGCGGCTGGCCGAGGTCGTTGGCCTTGACGATGTTACCGACGGTGGCCGTGATGGCACCGGCGCGGCCATCGATCGGCGCAGCGATCTTGGTGTAGCCGACCAGCACTTTCGTCCTTTCGATGTCGGCATCCGTCGCGTTCATGCGCGCGCTGGCCGTTTCGAAATCGGCGCGCGTCTTGTCGAGCTCGGCCGTCGACTCGAAGCCGCCGGCGGCAAGCTCGCGGGCCCTTTCGAACTGGCGCTTGGTGTTGTTGATCTCGGCCTCGTTGGTGTCGCGGGTGGCCTCGAGGCGGCGAAGGTCGGCCAAAAGGGCGCGGTCGTCCAGCGTGAACAGCAGCTGGCCGACATGCACCATGTCGCCTTCCTTGAAGTGCACCTCCATCACCTGGGAATCCACCCGCGCGTGCACCTCGACCGTCTGGTTGGCCATCACGAGGCCAGGTGCGCGCACGATGAACGGAACCGAACGCCGTTCGGCGCGCACGACGCGCACGAGCACCGGCGGGCGAATCGGCGCAGCCGCCGTCTGCGGAGCACGCGAGCGCTCGTAGAGGTACACGGCCGCAGCGAGGGCGGCGACGACGGCGAGGATTCGGGACCAGCGCATGGAAGTTCTTCGTGCCTTTGGTTCTGTCGGCGGCTTCGTGCCGCTCAGTCGTCGCGAACCAGCCTCAGGCGCTCGGGCTCGGCGGTAGCGAGGTAGGAAAACTGCTGACGGAAAGCCTCCGGAGTAAGACCTGCCGTCCTGGCCAGTCGCGCAAGGTCGTTGGCATCGCTGAAATCTTCGCGCCTGAGGCGGATCATGTAGCGATGCGCGATCGCGTAGCGCGCCGAGCTGACGTCGACCAGGCGCACGCGCGCGCGGCCGGTCGTCGGATCGAGCATCGACGCGAACGGCACCGCGACGAAATTTCCACCCTGCATCGAAACCATCGCGGCATTGCCTCCGTCGAGCAGGAAGCGCGAAGCGCAATAGCCGAGGTCGCGGGTGTATTCCATGTCGTAAGGAATCGGATCGGCGCAGCGCAGCTCGTAACCGATGTCCTTCGAGACGATCGTGATCTTGACGCCGAGGTCGGCCAGGCGCTTGCGCACCGCTTTCTGCAGCACGTGCCCGATGTCGATCTCGGCGATGCGAACGTGCCCGTGCTCGTCGCGCTCGGCGTCGTCCACCTGTTCGAGATCCTCGTGGCGCACGCTGAGGACGACGCCTTCGGCGATCACCGCGACACCGTCGCGGCGGCCGTCGGCCATGCGCTTGAGGATCGCGCCGGCAAGGGTGTCGACGAGCACCGACAACGGAAAGGTTCCGGTCCCGAACTCTTCGGGAATCAGCGCCAGCGTCGTGCCCGCCGCCTTGCCGATCCCGAGCGCCAGATGCCCGGCCTTGCGGCCCATCGCGACGACGAAATACCAGCGGTGCGTCGTGAACGCGTCGACCATCAGGTTCTTGACCAACTCGGCGCCGATCGCGCGTGCGGTCTGGAAACCGAACGTGTCGATGTCGGCAGGAAGGTCGAGGTCGTTGTCGATCGTCTTGGGCACGTGCGCGACGCGAATGCGCCCGGCGGCCGTCTCCTCCAGCTTGAGCGCCGAGAACGCCGTGTCGTCGCCACCGATCGTCAGCAGCTTGTCGACGCCGAGCGAGAGCAGCGACTTCACCGTCGTCTCCAGCAGCGCGGGGTCCTTGGTCGGGTTCGCGCGCGAGATCCCGAGGATCGACCCGCCGCGGAAGTGGATGCGGCTGACATTCTGGATGTCCAGGTCGACGACCGACGAGGTAGCGCCGGCCATGAGGTGCTCGAAGCCGTCGCGGACGCCGACGACGGGGACATCCGACAGGCGGGCGCGGATCGTCGCCGCCCCGATCACGCAGTTGATGCCGGGAGCCGGACCTCCGCCGACGAGGATTGCCATCTTGCCGCTAGTCATGATTGCCGCCGGAACGGGCCATTATTGCGCCCCGAAGTGCGGTCGCAAACGCGAACCGCGAAACGCATTGAACGGCGAGATCCAGTCGCCTCAACGCGAGGTGTCCGGCCCGAACGACCGTCGATGTCGCGAGGAAAGTCAGCGACCGGTAAAATGCGGCTTGCGCTTTTCTCTCAGCGCGGCGAGCGCCTCCTGGTGGTCCTCGCTGCGAAAGGTCACCAGCTCCAGAGCCGTCGCCGTGTCGAAAGAGACGTTTAGCGCATCTTTGATGAGTTTGTTCACTGCGATCTTCGTGTAACGGACCGCCAGGGGCGCGCCTGCGGCAAGCCGGCGCGCGAACGCCATTGCGACCGAGGCGAGCTCGGCGGCGGGCACCGCGCGATTGACCAGCCCCATGCGCTCGGCCTGCTCGGCCGTCACCGGATCGCCGGTGAGAAGGTACTGCTTGGCAAGCGCCGGCCCGACGGCCAGAGGCCAGATCGCCGTGCCTCCGTCGCCGGCAACGATGCCGACGCGCACGTGCGGATCGCCGATCGTAGCCGAGTCGGCCATGAAGATGACGTCGCAGAGAAGAGCGATGGATGCACCGAGGCCCATCGCGTGCCCGCCGACGGCCGCGACGATCGGGATCTCGACGTCGAGCAGGTCCCAGATCAGCTGCTTGGCGTCGCGGCGCAGCGCATCCATGCGTCCGGGCTGCTGCAACTCGGGAAACCACGAGAAGTCGCCGCCGGCGCTGAAGGCCCTGGCGCTGCCGGTCAGCAGGACGGCGCGCGCGATGCTTTCCTGTTTCAGCTCGCGGAACAGGCGCGTCAGATCTTCGTGCAGCTCTTCGTTGACGGCGTTCAGCTCGTTGCCGGGACGGTCGATCGTCACGACCAGCACGTCGCCGTCGCGCTCGAAGCGAATCGTGCCGAACGGAGATTTCGTGATGTCGTGCATGGCTCAGAGCTGAGAGGCGTCGGTGTCCAGCCCGAGCAGCACGCGACCGGCCACCTCCAGCGTAGAGGACGACACCATCATGTGCTGGGACGCCGCATGGACGTCGCGGAAGCAGCGCTGCAGCGGCGAAGACTTGTAGATCGAGGTGCCGCCGCCGGCGTCGTACATGAGATCGACCGCTTTTTTCGAAAGTGAGACGCTGTGGGTGGCCGCCAGGCGAAGCATCGCGCGCTGCCCCACGCTGATCTCTCCGTCGCAGGCTGCCTCTTCGTAGGTGGCGGCAACCGTGTCGACGAGGAACGCGCGGGCGGTTCGCTGCGCCGCCTCCGCTTCGGCCACCTGCATCTGCACGTACGCGCGGTCAGCCAGGCGACGGCGGCTTCCGGTGGGCGTCTTGCCGCCGGCGATCGCGACCAGCTCGTCGATTGCGCGCCGGGCAAGGCCGACGCTGACAGCGGCGATTCCGACCGCGAGGCAACCAAAGACCGGAAACTTGTAGAGCGGGGAGTCCAGGCGCGGCTTGTCGGTCATCAGCGAGATTGCGCGCGAGCGCGGCACCAGCAGATCGCCGACCTCCATGTCGTGACTTCCCGTGCCGCACAGGCCCGAGACCGTCCATGTGTCGTGCACCGTGGCCGAGGCGGCGGGAAAGATCAGCAGTCGCGAGTCGGGAAGACCGCCGGGAAGCAGTGCAGGCTTTCCGTTTTCGTAGACGACGCAGCCGCCCATCAGCCACGAGCAATGGCCGATGCCGCTGGCGAAGGCCCAGCGCCCGCGCATGCGATAGCCGTCGCCGTCGGCCGTCGCTTCACCCCGCGGTGCAAAAACGCCGCCCGCGACGCTCAGGGGATCGCTCGCGTAGATCTCGCGGGCATCGGCATCGGGAAGGTATCCGGCCAGCAGGCCGCTGGTCGCGCCGATGGCAACGCACCAGCCCGCCGATCCATCGGCGCGCGACACTTCGGCAATGGCCTCGACCATGTCCATCGGCGCGGCCTCGAGGCCGGCGTACCGATGCGGCACGCAAAGGCGGAAGAGCCGTGACTCCTTCAGAGCCGACGCGATATCGGCCGGCAGCCGCCGCTCCTGCTCGATGCGATCCGAAGCCGCCGAAATCAGCGGATAGAGGCTCCGGGCCGCCTGGACCGGAGACGAATGAGACGGGGATTCTGCCTGCACCGCTGCGCTCTTCGGGCCCGCAGCATAAACGAAAGGATGAGCGCAGCGAAATCCGTCCGAATAGGACGAGCGCAGCGAGTCCGTTCAGAGGCAGGAGCGCAGCGAAATCCGCGGCGGACGCTGCTCAGTGATGCTTTTCGGTGGAGGCCACGTCGCGGTTGCTGCTCCAGATGCCGACCTGGTAGCGCCAGGAACCGTCGCCCTGGTTCTTCCAGATCGTGAAGTAGCGACCGCTGTCTTCTCTCCCGTCCGCGCCCGGATTGTGGAAGCGGAAGCCGTAAGTGCCGACTTCGTAAGCCACGTCCCCGGCCCGCACGACGTCGAGAGTCTTCAGCGTCGCGTCTCCCATGCCGGCGCGGCGCTGGGCATCGAAGTACTCGACGATGCGGTCGCGACCTTCGAGGCTCTGGTTCGATGGCGGGAAGAGGCTCGCGTCAGCCGCGTAGATGCCCGCGAGCGCCACCTCGTCACCGTCGTGGAAGGCCTTGAGCCACAGAGTGTTGGCGTCCTCGATGGCCGTTCTCACTTCGCGGGCGTCGGCAGAAGGCTCCTGACCGCCGGCGACGCCCGGCGGCAGAATCGGCGCGATGCTCGCGACATCCGGAAGCTCGGGCAGGCTCGAAGCGGAGCTGGAAGAGGAAACGACGGGCGTGGAAGACAGGGACGCGATCTGGCTCCCGGGCTGGGCGAAGGCGACTGCCGCAAGCATTCCGGTACCCAACGCAGAGATGACCCACTGCTTGCCCATATCGGTCCAGATACCCGCCGGCACGAAGAGTTTCGGGTGCCGGCTTTCGCCGCGGGGAGCCATAAGAACCGTGCAATTTTGCACGGCAGGCCAACTGCCTGACCGGATATTAACCTGCAGTGGCAGTGACAGATAGAGGCGCCCGGCACGCGCGTGGGGAATCTGGGTAGGAATCGGTGATCCTGGGCGCAAATCCGGCTTTCCGGCTTCCAGTAAAACCAGACGCTACCGCAGTTTTGATTTACGCAGCTACTAAGGAATCGCGGAATTGCTGCGACGGCTTTTGCCCGCGGCCGTCGTAAGGGTTAACCACCCCGGTTCCGGAGCAGCACCGTGGGACTTGGAATCGGCATCGTCGGCCTGCCAAATGTGGGCAAATCCACACTGTTCAACGCCCTGACCCGGGCCCAGAACGCCGAGGCGGCCAACTACCCGTTCTGTACGATCGAGCCCAACAAGGCCGTCGTCCCGGTCCCCGACTCCCGGCTTTCCGCCCTGGCTGCCATCGTGGCCCCCCAGAGGATCCTCGCCGCGACCGTCGAGTTCGTCGATATCGCCGGCCTGGTGCGCGGCGCGAGCACAGGCGAAGGGCTCGGCAACCAGTTCCTGGCCCACATCCGTGAGACGGCGGCCATCGTCCACGTCGTGCGCTGCTTCGACGACCCGGACGTCGTCCACGTCGACGGATCGATCGACGCGGTGCGCGATGTCGAAGTGATCGAGACCGAGCTCGTGCTGGCCGACATCCAGGCCGTCGACAACCGCATCGAGCGCCTGATCCGCAAGGCCAAGGGCGACAAGGAAGCCGCCGCCCAGCTCGACTGTGCGCGGCGCCTGGTCGAGCACCTCGGCACCGGCAAGCCGGCGGTGGCCTTTGCCGAGCGCGATTCGGCCGCCGGCGCAGAACTGTTTCGCGAGATCGGCCTGATCACCGCAAAGCCGGTCATCTACTGCGCGAACGTCGACGAGGACGCGCTGGCCGCCGACAACGCACACGTTGCGGCGCTGCGCGCGTGGGCCGGGCCCCGCCACGGGGACGTCATCAAGATCTCGGCGAAAGTCGAGGCCGAGCTCGTCGGCCTCGACGATGCCGAGCGCGCCGAGTTCCTCGCCTCCTACGGCATCACCGAAAGCGGCATCGAGCAGGTGATCCGCGAGAGCTATTCGGTGCTCGGGCTGATCAGCTACTTCACGGCGGGGCCGAAAGAAGTGCGCGCGTGGACGATCGAACGCGGGTGGAAAGCTCCGAAGGCGGCTTCGGTGATCCACACGGACTTCGAGAAGGGATTCATCCGCGCAGAGGTCATCGCGTTCGACGACTACGTCGCCAATCGCGGCGAGGCCGGGGCGCGGTCGGCGGGAGTGTTTCGCGTTGAGGGAAAGGATTACGTCGTGGCGGACGGGGACGTGATGCACTTCCGGTTCAACGTCTGAGCCCCCCGGGAAGTAACCACTACCGACAATGCCTTGCGCATCGAGCATCGCGATCGAATCGTGATCTCGAGAACTGTGCCCCCCCACGAAACCTCACGACCTGCCGGTCCTCCACGGCATGGAATTACTCCGGCCGTCGCGCGGCCGGTAGCGGGACGCTCCCCGGCGGACAGCCCGGCCGGGGTGTTCGACGTCGCAGGTAGTACCCTCTACTTAAGATCCGCAGGGGAAAAATGAGGGAAAAATGAGAAAATCTGGAACCAGTGCCGCAGCCATTCTTCTGACCGCGCTGACCGCGCTTCCGGCCTTCGGCGGCAATCCTGACCGCGACGCCTATTTTGGCGAAACGCACGTTCATACGAGTTGGTCGCTCGACGCGTTCGCACTGGGGAACATGCTCACCAACCCCGGCGACGCCTACAAGTATTTCAAGGGTGAACCGATCAAGCATCCGCTCGGTTTCGACGTCAAAATCGATACGCCGCTCGACTGGGCCGGCGTCACCGATCACTCCGAGTATGCGGGCGTGGTCAATCTGGCCAACGAGCCCGGCTCGCCGGTCAGCAAGCTCGCCGTCGCACAGCCGCTTATCCTCAAAGCCCGCACGAAAGAAGAGATGGAACGGGTCGCCCTGTACGCGATCAACACTCTTGCTTCCGGCCCGCCGATCAAAGAACTCATGGCGCCCGAGATCGCAGGGACGGTCTGGAAGCGGAACGTCGAACTTGCCGAACAGGCGAACCAGCCGGGAAAATTCACGGCCTTCTGCTCGTACGAGTGGACCTCGATGCCGAGCAACATGAACCTCCACCGCAACATTTTCTTCAAGGACTGCGCGAAGGTGCCCGCGATGCCGTTCAGCGCTCTCGATTCGAAGCATCCGGTAGACCTTTGGGACTGGATGGACGGTCAGCGCAAGGCGGGCAACGACCTGCTCGCGATCTCGCACAACGCGAATCTGTCCGATGGGCGCATGTTCCCGACGGAGGTCGATACGAAGGGGCGCCCGATCGATGCCGTGTATGCGTCGTCACGCGCGCGCAACGAGCCGCTGATCGAGATCAAACAGCTCAAGGGGACCTCCGAGACCCATCCGCTGCTCTCGCCGACTGACGAGTTCGCGAGTTTCGAGATCATGTCGGTGCTGCTCGGCAATCCGCCCGGCCGCATTCCGCACATCGTCGGCAGCTACGCCCGACAGGCGCTGAAAGACGGTATCACGATGGAAGACACCAAGGGCTTCAATCCGTACAAGTTCGGATTTGGCGCCGCATCCGATTCCCACAACACCGCCGTGCCCTACCGTCAGGACAACTTCTTTGGTGGTCACACCTTCACCGACGGGACGATCGAAGGGCGCATGTCCGGCACCGTCGTCGGCGGCATGTTCGATGCGAGGACCGAAGGCACAAGCGGGCTGACGGGTGTTTGGGCGGAGGAGAATACTCGCGCGTCGCTGTTCGAGGCGATGCGCCGCAAGGAAACGTTCGGGGTAAGCGGGCCGCACATCAAAGTGCGAATGTTCGGAGGATGGGAGTTCGCTGCAGCCACGCTCGCGGACAAGAACTGGGTCAAGACCGGCTACGCGAAAGGCGTACCGATGGGCGGCGACCTGCCGCCTGCCACCGGCAAGGCTCCGACGTTCATGGTCTGGGCCGTCAAGGACCCGACGTCAGGAAATCTCGACCGAATCCAGATCGTGAAAGGCTGGACGAAGAGCGGCCAGAGCTTCGAGAAAATCTTCGACGTCGCATGGTCCGGCGACCGCAAGCCGGACAAGTGGACAGGTGTGGTCCCGCCCATCGGCAACACCGTCGACATCGAAAAAGCCACCTACACCAACTCGATCGGCGCAGTGGAACTGCAGGCCGTCTGGACAGATCCCGATTTCGACGCGAGCGCGAGCGTATTCTACTATGCTCGTGTGCTCGAGATCCCGACGCCGCGCTGGACGACGATCCAGGCAGCGAAGCTCGGAATCGCGCCCCCCGACGTCGTCGCGGCGACGCTGCAGGAACGCGCGTGGGGCTCGCCGATCTGGTACACGCCGAACGCAGAGGCTCGCAAGGCGGCAAAGCCCGGCACGACCGTCGCCGACCTGAAAAAGCAGGGTGCGCAGCCGCTGGGCGATGATCAGTTGAAGGCGCTCGTCGTGGAGAAGTCCGTCTGGCTGCAGAACAACGTGACGGGCGACAAGTACATGATCATCTACGGCGCGCTGGGCAAGGGCTCGGCAACCACGTCACTGACCCCTGCGGACCCGGGCTACGTCACGCAGCGCTTTCCGGCGGGCCAGGGTCAGTTCCAGTTGCGGTACGTCGGCAGGAACGTGTCCATGCAAAGCCTGACGGGCGACGCCGCGAAAGCCGCCTATCTCGAAGAGCCGCGGACCTACAGCATCGCGGGCGGCAGGATCGTGACCGACCTCGCCGGCACGCCGATCGAGATCGCCGTGTTCAAAGTCGGCAACAAGTTTCTCGCCGCGCGCAACAACGAGTTCGGCTACGCGAACTACGAAATCATTCCGGCGGTCGCCCAGCTTGCACCGCTGGCGGCCGCGCCGCGTTGATCCCGGCGATCCGATCGTGGTTGCGGGAGCCGCTCCTGCAGTTCCTCGCGATCGGGCTGCTGCTGTTCCTCGGGTACCACGTGCGCAGCGGCGGCGTGGAACCCGGTGAACCGTCCCGCCGCATCGAGATCACCAGCGACGACCTGCGCCAGATGCAGATCGCATGGATCTCGCAGGGCAAGCCCGCGCTCACACCGAGCGAGCTGTCCAGCCTCGTCGACGACCGCGTGCACGAGGAAATCCTCTACCGTGAAGCGCTCGGTCTGGCGCTCGACAAAGACGACACGATCGTACGGCGCCGCCTGGCGCAGAAAATGGAGTTTCTCTTCGAAGATGTCGCAGCGCTCCGCGAGCCGACAACCGAGGACCTCAGGGCGTGGTACGAACAGCACCCGGAGCGGTTCACACAGCAACCCCGCGCGACCTTCCGTCACCTCTACTTTTCGCCGGACCGTCGCGGAAATCGTGCGAAAGAGGATGCATCCGCAGCGCTGCGCAATGCCGCCGGGCAGTCGATCGAATGGACCGAAGACGCCGCCCGCTCCGATACATTCATGTTCTCCGACTACTACGGTGACGAGCCCTTCGACGCCGTAACCAAGATGTTCGGTCCGGACTTCGCGAACTCGCTGTTCCGGTTGACGCCCGGCGCCTGGTCGGGCCCGGTCGAATCGGGCTACGGCTGGCACCTCGTCTTCATCGACTCGATCACCGCGGCGCGTGTACCGCCTCTCGAAGAAATCGAAGCGGACGTAAAATCCGATTGGATCGACGACCAGCGCGCGAGGATGCGAGAGGCCGCATACTCGGTGATGAAGGCGCGCTATGAAATCATCACTCCGAAAGATATCGGCGCCGCGATGGCAGCTCTGCCGCCGTTGCCGCCCGGAGCGCCGCAGGCGGCGGCCGTCGTGCCTCAGTGAATCCTTTCCGGATCCGCTCCACGGCGCTCGCGTGCACGCTGCTCGTGCTGTCCGCGGCACCGGTCCACGCGCACGATGCGCGACCGGCGTATCTCGAGATCAGGGAAACGACGCCCGGTCTCTACGAGCTCGTATGGCGCCGCCCCGTGTATGCCGGCATGGAGCTTCCGGTCCTGTTGCGCCTTCCCGACGGCGTACAGGACGTGACGCCACCAGCCGTGCGCGAGCTGTCGGATTCGGTGGTCGAAAAGAGACTCGTCAGGCCGCTCTCCGGAACGATCGCCGGAATGCGGGTCGATTTCCCGGGCCTGGAGGCAACGATCACCGACGTGCTGGTTCACGTCGAACTTGCCGGCGGAGCCACGTCCACGACGCTCGTGCGCTCCTCGCGACCCTGGCTCGAGATCCCCGCGTCGACCGGGATGACGGCCGTGCTGAGCGCTTATTTCGTCCACGGCGTCGAGCACATCCTCTTCGGATTCGACCATCTGCTGTTCGTGCTCGCGCTGATCCTCATCGTTCGCAGCAGCCGCCTGCTGCTATGGACCATCACGGCGTTCACGATCGCCCACTCGATCACGCTCGCGCTCGCCACGCTCGGTTTCGTGCACGTTCCGGGCCCGCCCGTGGAAGCGGCAATTGCGTTGAGCATCCTCCTGCTGGCTGTCGAGCTCGTGCAGATGGATCGGGGGCGGACCGGCTTGTCGGCACGATGGCCGTGGCTCGTCGCTTTCTCGTTCGGGCTGCTGCACGGCTTCGGGTTTGCCAGCGCGCTATCCGGAATCGGTTTGCCCAAGGGCGAGATCCCGCTTGCGCTGTTCGCATTCAACGTCGGCGTCGAAACCGGACAGCTCGCTTTCGTGGCCACCGTGCTGGGCGTCGTCGCGCTGTCGAAACGTATCGGCATCGCCCGTCGTGTCGAGCGATACGTGTATCCGGTCGCGAGCTACGCGATCGGAAGCCTGGCGGCGTTCTGGTTCTTCGAGCGGCTGGCGAGATTCTGACGAGCGGAGTCGAGACGGTAGCTTTTCATCAGCGGAGCCTCTCGGGCGGGTACGGCGACGAGAGTCGAAGCCGCCTACTGCGCGACGGCCGCTGCAAGGCCAGCCTGCAACTCGTACATCCGCCGTTCGCGCGTCGCGAGCATGTAGCGTCGCGTCCAGGCAATCAGCGCGATCAGCGCGCCGAACGCCATCACGGGCGAAATCGCGACGACCTCGGCCGGTGTAAGATACACGGCAAAGGCCACCCTGAAGCACGCTTCGAGCAGGTAGACGATTCCCCATACGCCGGTGACGAATCGTTGGGCGAAACGCACCTCGGGATACTGCCAGAGGCCGTTCCACCACTGGAGTCGTACCGGATCGTCACCGGCGACGAACTGCCGCATCAGGAAGAAGAACAGCGGCCGCTCGGCGAGAAGCGACCCGAGGCAGACACCACCGAACGTCGCCGTGAGGAACGATTCCTTGATCAGCGCGAAGAACACGTTGCCCGAGATCAGCGAGGCGCCGGTTCCAAGCACCAGGAACGTGATCACGATGGCTCCGACCGGCTCGATGCGGCGAGACTTGACCAGAGAGCGAGCATTGTTGAGCGCGGGGAACATCGCGCCCGCGGCCAGCGCCCACAGCGTCGAAACGCCTTCTGCCGTGAGCACATTGAACGCGATGATCGGAAGCGCCGCGTCAAACAGGAGCGTGGGGAGCAACTGGGTGAAGCGGAAGCTTTCCGGCGGTTGCGGAAGCATCGTTGACGACTCGGTCATTCTCGCAGTGTCCGGCACAACCGGACGTTGAGTCCAGAACCAATATCCCGGTCGCACCGATCTTTCACCTCGCATCTGGCAGCTTCCAGATGCAGTGCGAGCAGGAACGGACCACCGGTACTGGATCGACATCGCGGACTACCGATCCAAGTCGGTATTTTCGCTCCTGATGATAGTCTTCTCGCTGGCGGACATTGGTCGCAACAGCACAACCTCTCCCGACAATTCCTGCAGGGGGAATCCTCGAGGAGCCCTGCACGGATGCAGGCGCACGAACACGGAGGCTGAATTGTGATCACGAAAACGCAGCCGGTGGAGGGGCCGGGCATCGACCCGACGACATCCGACTCAGCCCCGGCGCGAACCGCCGCGCTGCGTCTCGATGTGATCGCCGGCCTGACGGCTGCAGCGGTCGTTCTTCCGAAAGCGATGGCCTATGCAACGGTCGCGGGGCTACCCGTCGCAGTCGGTCTCTACACCTCGTTCATCCCGCTCATCGTCTATGCCCTGCTCGGCACGTCGCGAGTACTGAGCGTCACCTCGACCAGTACGCTGGCGATCCTGGCTGGTACGCAGCTCGGCCTGGCCGTGCCGGACGGCGACCCGGCCATGCTCGCGACCGCATCCGCGACGCTGACGGTGCTGGTCGGCGTGATCCTGATGTTCGCGGCACTGCTTCGACTGGGTTTCGTCGCCAACTTCATCTCGTCACCGGTGCTGACGGGTTTCAAGGCAGGCATCGGCTTCGTAATTGTGCTCGACCAGGTGCCCAAGCTTTTCGGGATCCACATCACGAAGCAGGGCTTCTTCCTCGATGTGTTCAGCGTTGTCCGGCACCTGCCGGAAGCCTCCCTCGTTACGCTGGCCGTTGCGATGGTGACGTTTGCCCTGCTGATCTCGATGGAGCGACTGCGGCCGCATTCTCCGGCTCCTCTTGTCGCAGTGGGAAGCGCGATCGCGGTTTCGTGGCTGTGTGGGCTGCATGGGCGGGGAGTTTCGACCGTCGGGCAGATTCCATCGGGGTTTCCGTCGATCACGATGCCGGACGTCGCGCTCGTCACCCAGCTCCTGCCGGGAGCGTTCGGAATCGCGCTCATGAGCTTCACCGAGACCATCGCGGCCGGCCGCGCCTTTGCCGGTTCTTCGGATCCGCCGATCGATGCGAACCGCGAGCTCGTGGCCACCGGCGCGGCCAATCTCGGCGGCGCATTCTTCGGAGCGATGGCGGCTGGAGGCGGCACGTCGCAAACGGCTGTCGTTCGCAGTGCGGGTGCGCGATCGCAGACCGCTTCGCTGGTGACTGCCGGCGCCGCGCTGGCGGTCATGCTGCTGCTCGCGCCGCTTCTGGGCCTGCTGCCCTACGCTACGCTTGCCGCAATCGTCATCGTGTACTCGATCGGGATGGTACAGCCCGCCGAGTTCCGGGCGATCCGCAACGTGCGGACCATGGAGTTTCGCTGGGCGCTGATCGCCTTTGGCGGAGTCCTGGTGTTCGGCACCTTGAAGGGCATCCTGGTGGCGATCATCGCGTCCACCATCGGCCTGGCCAGCCAGACCGCTTACCCTCGCGTCTACGTCATCGGTCGCAAGCGCGGCACCAGCGTCATGCGCCCGCTGTCACCCGAACATCCCGACGACGAAGCCATCGACGGCCTCCTGATCCTGCGTCCGGAAGGGCGCCTCTTCTTCGTCAACGCGCAGTACGTGTCCGAGCAGGTGGCGGCGCTCGTGGCGCAGCACAAGCCACGGGTGCTCGTCCTGGACATGAGCCGAGTGCCCGACATCGAGTACTCCGCCCTCATCAGGCTGGTGGAGGGTGAAAAACGGTGGCGCGACCAAGGGCTCGGCCCGTGGCTGGTGGGGTTGAACCCGCGTGTTCTCGAGGTGGTGCGGCGCTCCGGCCTGGCCGACACGCTCGGGCGCGAGCGCATGCTGTTCAATGCCCGCGCAGCGGTCGAACATTACGAGGCGCTGCAGTCGGCGAGTGCGTGACGCCGGGCGGCAGGGTCCCGGGAACAGAGGCCCGGGATTCGCGCTTCAGCGTTTGACCGCCGAACCGGAGCCGTCCTTCAGCCATTTGGTGAACTCGTCCAGCGTCTTGTCGAAATACACCACGTCCGTTCCGTCGTCCTTGTGCAGAACGGCCACTGAGTAGTTCGCAGCGTGGCCGGCATCATCGCCGTGGGTTCCTGCAGGCTCGTCCTGCACGGGGAACACTTCCACCTGGACTGCAGTGGCTTCGGGTCTTAGCTCGAGATTTCCCGGCCGTACGTCGATGTTCTTCTGCTTGCAGTAGTCCAGGAAGAGATGAACGTCGGACACCAGCGCTGATCCCTCTTGCGCGTCGAGGCGCTTGTCCTTGTTCACGTCGTAGTGGGAAACGACGTAGTCATCGTCGCTCTTGAGCGTTGCACTGGCGATCATCGCGATCGGGATGATGATGCATCCGCTGGCCAGTGCGGCCACCACGGAGGCAAAGGCCAGCGTAGCAATGCCACGAAGCGCAGACCGCGGTTTTTCATTCGAGAGGATCCCGTCGAAAATCCTTCCGCCGGCAATTTCGCCGCGGGAGACGTCGAGCAGGCACCGGCAGAATTCCTTTGTCGCCATGGCATTGCCTCCGGTCGAGTTTCATTCACCTTCTAACACGATTCCGATTCTGGCAAACATCTAGTCCGCCGCCTTGCGCTGCCAGCGAAGGAACGGCAGCTCGCCGACCTCGCCGCCCAGCCTGCGTCGTACTTCCCCGATCACGAACCGCGTGACCGAGGGAAGGTCGAGCTCTTCGATCTCGTCCAGCGTGAACCACTCGACGTGCAGCAGCTCTTCCCCGCTCGCGTGCGGGCGGTCGTCGAGCAGCACCTCTTCGGCGTGCGCGTAAAAGAAGCGCGCGTCGAAACGGCGCGGGCGATGCGGCGGCGTGATCGCGCGCGCGACGAGCGCGAAACGCGAAAGATCGGGGGCGGCGCCGTGCACCGCGTACTGCTGCCAGGCGGCGGGGACGCGGCCTGCCAGCGTGCCGGCCTGTCCGACGACGAGGCCCGTCTCCTCGAACGTCTCGCGCACGGCCGCCAGAGCAAACGCGCGCGGCCGGCGCCGGACTGTAGGCCCTGCCAGCCGCTGCGCGACTTCGTCGCTCAGCTCGGTTGCCGCCGGCGCGCGCACGTCGGACGGATCGACGCGGCCGCCGGGAAAGACCCACTTGTCGGGCATGAACACATGACCGCGCGAGCGCTGGCCCATCAGGATTCGGGGAGCGGGGCCGTCGCGACGCACGAGGATCAGCGTCGCGGCGTCGCGGGGACGGGTCGCCGGACCAGGGCGCTGGACGGGCGGAGGATCGAACCGGGAATCAGGCATCGGCGTTCACGGGAAAGAGTCGCGCAGGCCGACATCGAGCCTCGACGGCCGGGCAGAAGCAACTGACGCCGCTGTCGGTTGTCGCGACGGCCGCACCAACGATTGCCGCGTATCGAAGTCGCGATCTGTGACGGGACGCACAGGGTTGACGCAAGGTGCACGGCCGTATTGCCGCAACTGCGCCTGGTCGCTACTGTTCCGGATCTCGGGGAGCCCGAGTTTACCCGACCACGTGCGATGGAACCACCGGCAGCGGTTCCGCGTGCAGCGAATGCCCTTGCGTGCCCGACGCTGGAGAAATGTCATGCGAAAGCCGTCCTCTTCTATCGCAAGCGTCCTCGTCACCCGCATCGTTGCGCTCGCCGCGCTCGTCTTTGTCGCTGCGCCGACACGCGCGCTGGCGGCGTGCAACGATCCGCCGGATCCGAAGAAGCCGGCGAACCTGATGGACCAGCAGAAGTCGGCGACCACGATGGCCCTGCAGCTGAACGGAAGCGTCGGCAGCATCGACTCACCGTTCCTCGTCCCGGGCAAAGAGGACGGCTCCGGAGCGCCTCGCACCGCGACCGTGCACGGGTTGGGGATCACCAAGGACGACGTCGTCGGCATCGGCGTCGCCGGTTCAGGCGAAGTCGTGATCCTCGCGACAAGTTGCAACTTGCCGAAATGTCCCCCCGGCTCCAACGACATCATTTGTCACCCGACGACGCTTTCGATCGACATTGCCGCACAGACGGTTGTCTTCGACGTCGAGGAGTACAAGGTCCAGAACAAGGCTCTGGCCGGTGCTGCGCGCGTTGCGGTCGGTGCAGCATCCGACATGTGTCGCCTGGCCGACATGGTGTGCGCGCCCGGAGCGCTGCACGCCTGCATCGACAAGCTGACCTACCCCGCTCCTCCCCCGCCCGCGCAGCCGGTGCCGCTCGAGCGCCAGTTCCCGTCATTGACGCTGCTGCCGGTCCCGAACGACGCCAAGAATCTCTGCAACGGCAACTCCTGCAATGGCTCGGTCAACGAGCTGAACATCACGCTCGACTCGAGCGGCGACATCCTCGTCCCCATGTACTGGGGAAAGATCATCCGGAATCATAACACCAACGCCGATTGCGCCGAGAAGGACAAGAAGAACTGCGAGAAGCGCTGGATCAGGGCGGAGACGACGCTGGCGGCCTACCCCGGTCTCACGACAAACTCTGCCGTTCCCCTGCTTCCGGACGAGTACCTCCAGTCGTTCAACAAAGACGGCGAATCCTTCGATCCTCCTCCCACCTTTACCGCCAATACCGCGGTTGCTCACACGCTGGCGCTCCAGGGGACAGTGGACGAGGCACTCTCGGTGCTGCGAATCCGACGCTGCACGCAGACCGACCTCGACCCCAACGGTGTGTGCTCGAACGGTCTTTTCGATCTCGCCTCGCGCGCCGGCAACGGCCTGGAGTTCACGGTTGGACGAAAATCACAAGACCACGGCTTCTGCCAGTCGACGAGCAACGGCGACTGCACCAAAGACAATGATAAGCTATGTCAGGGCGCTCCGTGCATGTACTTCAAGCTGGAGAGCGGCGATATCCAGTTGAGCGGCGGCGGCGGTGGCGGCGGCGCCGGCGGTGGCGGCAACGGAGGCGGCGGGGATTTCGGTTGCTGGTTCCTGCTGATCGCCGTTCTCGGACTCCTCTGGCTGTGGGTACGCGAGCGGGGACGCAACCAGGCTTGACCAGCGAGGACTTGCGCCAGGCTACGAATAGACGTCGCTGCGCAGCACCGGCCTCGTGCCGTCGTCGCGCGCCG